>DRPN01000093.1 GCA_011374625.1 Bacteroidota bacterium | reverse complement strand
TTGCATGCTTTTTTGCCCCTCAAAATAGCATGTCGCTCCGTTTCGGGAACGGAGCGAAACACCGGCCGGCGGGATGGATAAATCAGTTTTTTTCAAACTGGCCTATACAAAGCGACTTGATGGGGCGGCGAACGAAACCGGTCCGAGCGGTGGCAGTATCTATCATCTTTCTACAGGCGGCCACTCCCACCACCGAACCTCGCCACCCCGGCCGGGAGACGCGCGGTGATATGACGAAGAGATTCAGCACCACCTGGCAGATCCCGAAATCCTTCAACAGTCAGACTCCGGGTAACAATCCACAACACGCGGTATGTGTCAGGCTAACCAACAGGTGTACATCGCATTAAAATTTTTCTTAACTTGACCTTTAAAAGAAAAAACATGCCAAGCCAACCGCCCGGCCACATACCGCCACCCGTTGGCAGCAATATAACCCGAAAACATTGTTAAACTATAAATATGGAGGAGCTAATTAATATGAAAGCAACAAAATATGCATTATTGACCACAGTTTTGTCTTTAATTTTTGTTATGTCATGCGAACAGGATGAACAATTGGACACTGTCATCAATATCAGTGTTTCACGGGGGACATATATTGGAGTTATTCATGTTAACTGGGATCCTGTCCCTGATGCTCAATACTATAACATTGAGCGAAAAGGACCTGATGGGGACTGGATTGGAGCAGGGACTGTTGCAGGACCTCCTTTCGATGATTATGGTTTTGGGTTGCCAGATAATAAGTTAGTGGAAGGAACAAGGTACACTTATCGCATATCATCGGGTAGTAGCAGTGACAGTGACAGCCCATATTCCGATCCGTCAGAGGAAGGGTGGTTATATGAAATAAAGCCTATTCAACTGACAGTTACAAGAGAGAATGATGGTACGGTAACATTGAGTTGGAGCGATACTAATCAATTGGTTATCAATATGAACACTAACGTTCATGAGATTTCTTATAAAATTAAGCGTAGATATGAGAATGAGACGGAATACACCGACATCCATACAATAGATAATGTGGAAACAGTTCAGAATATGAGTTATATTGACAATAGTGTGGCTAAGGATAAAAAAGCGTATTATCAAATTCAAGGGATATATAGATATGAATACAAAAATATGGACTATGGTGTGTTTTATGCAGATTGGATTAAAGATTATAACGAAATAGAGGAATCAGGGGGAAGTATTCAGGTCAATTATAACGTTTTGCAATTGAGTAGCCTGCCTGCGTCAGCCAGTGGCTATGGATTTGTGAGACTTAAAAATATAAACAACGTAATATATGCAGCAACGATTCCAAAACCTGCTTTGGGGAATCCGGTTATTTACAAGCTGAATGGTACTTCCTGGCAAAATATTAGTTCTGCTTATCCAAATAATTTGTTAAAGAATTATGAAAGTGTAAGTATTTGTGGTGATGGCACCAATCTTTGGGTTGGCGGCATATCAGATTCTGCATATGTTTATTCATATAATTCAGGATGGAACGGTAATTTAGCGAAAGATAACCTTGGCTTAACCGCCAAACCGGATCATCTGTTAATTGAGTACACACAGGAAACGTTATATGCACTGTGTGACCACGATGATAAACTCGAGGTTTATTCCTACGCAAATAATAGCGTATGGAACAGTGAGGCTATACTTGAAAACAGCAATGCGATAAACAATTTAGGTTTTAAAGTATTTAACGGAAAGTTATATGCTTATTATTTGATTACCAATACACAAACTAATAGCACATTAAAAATAAAACACCTTGAAGGTAGTAACTGGCAAACAGATTTTACTGCTGCTTTTGATAATATAATGGATGTTAAAGTGTTTGTGGATAATTCCGGAGAAATTTACTTCATTTCGGATAGTCAGGAACCTTCAACCTGGCAAGGAGGTGTTTTTAAAGTAACTTCTGCTTCTTCTGCGCAGGATTTGGTAAGTGATTCGAATGAATGGCTGACGTTTCCGATAGATATTGATTACGACGATATGGACAATCCTATTGTTTTGTATGCTAAAATTGTTTCTCAGACAAATGTAGAAATGCATCTGGCAGTATATGAAAATGGAGAATGGAAAGAAGTTGCCGGTGACTTTTCAAGCCATGTTTCTCCGGCCGATATTGAATCGAACAACGGCTTGTACTATGTTTTTGGCGATGGAAACAATTTGGTTAATAGCTATCCAGCAACACTAAAAGCCATTATACTTAATCATTAACAAATATTTAAAAAAAACAAAAATGAAAAAACCACATTTTATTGCAGCGGTCTTACTAATTCTGAGCTCTTCAAATCTATTTGCTCAGAGAAACACAGATATTGAAAACGGTAAAGACTATCCAATGATTAGTCGTTTTGCCGGATCAGTTATGGAATGGTACGAAGTAAAAAATTTTGACAGATACTTCATGCTCTCACTTAAAGATAATGCTCTTGATAAATACGAAATTGACGGAAAAGTTACCAGAATCCAATATTCCTCTCAACCTGAACATTCGGTTTTTGAGATATTTAAAAGTTATGAAAATGCCTTGGAAAATGCCGGGTTTGAAATTTTACTCACTCTTGACAAAACGAATTGCGGAATTAATCTAAGTGAACAACTTTATATCGGTGAATTTAATGGACTAAATTCTTTACCTGCCGGAAAAGCCATAAAGCCTGACTTTAAAGAAGGTGAATTTGCCTATTTATCAGCAAAAAAGAAAATTACTGATAAAGATGTTTATATTGTTGTTTATATCACCAGCTGGGATTGGCCTTTAATAACTTTTGATGCGATAGAAGTGCATTCTATGGATAAAGGTTTAGTTACTGTTAAAGATTTGGAAACAGATTTGTCCCAAAACGGACATATTGCTATTTATGGTATTCATTTTGATACCGGCAAGTCAGATATAAAACCAGAGTCCGCTCAAACATTAAAAAATATTGCCGAATTCATGAATACTCATTATGAAAAGAAATATATAATTGTAGGACATACTGATAATACAGGAGATTTTGATGCAAATTTGAAACTTTCTTTTGAACGGGCCAATGCTGTGATGAATGAATTGGTTACCAAATATAATGTAAAGGCAACACAATTAAGAGTATATGGAGACGGCTCTACTGCACCCATTTCGACCAATGCTACCGATGAAGGTCGGGCAAAAAACAGAAGAGTTGAAATAGTGGAACAATAACATACTACTGCCAACAAATGGTATAGTGCATGCGGGTTTCAGAGGTTTTCGGGAGTTTGCGACTCGTAAAAAAGCCGGTGTAAATTGATAGGTTTTCGCTTCGTACTCCCGCACGCACCATACCATAAACCGTTGTCATTCATTTAACTTAACCTTCAACTATAAACTAAAAATACACCCATGAAACTTTATTTAAGTTATTTCTCATTTCTCCTGATCTGTTTATCTTTTTTGACATGTACGAATATTTCTTCAGAAAAGAATCATTCAAAAACTACAAATCTTATACCGGTAATCCTAGACACAGATGCCAACAACGAACTCGATGATCAACATGCAATTGCTTATATGTTGTTTAATTCAGAAATTTTTGATGTTAAAGGGATTACTGTCAATGAAACCTATTCTGGAAAGGAATTGCAAATGCATGTAGAAGAGGCAAATCGTGTAGTTAATCTGTGCAATTGGAAAGATAAAGTCCCCGTTATTCCTGGAGCTTCTGGGGATTATCATGAGATTGTAGAAACACTAAATCAACCTGAATTTGATGGACATGAGGCGGTGAATTTTATTATTGAAAAAGCTAGAGAAACATCAGGGTCAAAATTGGTCCTCCTCTCAATAGGTAAACTGACAAATATTGCTTTGGCACTTGCCAAAGCACCTGATATTGCTTCAAAGGTAAAGGTTATTTGGCTTGGATCAAATTGGCCGGAACCAGGAGAATATAATTTAGAAAATGATACCACTTCTATTTCACCTTTATTGGAAAACACTGACCTGGAATTAGAAATATTAACAGTTCGCTATACAAAATCAACTGGAACAGCCGCTGTAAGTGTAAGTGTGGAGGAAATTCGGAAGACAATGGCGGGTTTGGGGCCAAAGGTCGATCCAATTCCCGGTAGGCATGGCGGTTCATTTAACTGTTTTGGAGATTATTCTATTGAACTATTTGTCAAATACGGAGAAGATACACGTCCTTTATTTGATGTCTGCGCGCTAGCGGTTCTGAAAAATCCTTCTTGGGCTGAAAAGGTATTAGTAAAAGGTGTAAGCTTTGATGGGAAAAATTGGGGCGAAGCGGGTGATATTGAAAGAACAATAGTTTTTTGGGAAAACTTTGATAAGAAATCTATAATAGAAGATTTTTTTGTTACCATGCAGAATTCCAAGCACTCCTTTAAATGATTAAATGGATAGAAGGAAATTGCCAAACATGCAGGCATTGATAGTCTAAACGAATGACAACAATGTGTAAAAATAATAACTGGAATAGTAGGTTTTTAGGGCTTCGTAGCCCGTTTCAAAGTTGGTGTATCTTGATAGGAATTCACTCCGAAAACGGCTACTATTTTTACACTAAACGATGGGTGCAAACCCTAAAAAACGAACAAATGACAGAGTTAGAATTAGTAATTGACCTACATAAAAATTCAGAAAGACAAGGACCAGGAAGTGAAAAAGACACGCTGAAAGCACTTAGATTTATGAATTTGCCGACCGCTCAATATTTGAAAGTCGCTGACATTGGTTGCGGTTCAGGTGGACAGACAATTACAATCGCCAAAAACTTAAACGGACAAATAACAGCGGTTGACTTATTTCCTGAATTTTTGGATGAACTAAATGAAAAGTCTCAAAATTTAGGATTGACAGATAAAATCGTTACGCTAGAAAAATCAATGGACGAATTACCTTTCGGTAAAGAAGAGTTTGATGTTATTTGGTCAGAAGGAGCGATTTACAACGTAGGATTTGAAAGCGGAATCATAAAATGGAAAGACTATTTAAAAGTCGGTGGATATATGGCAGTTAGTGAAATAACTTGGATAACTCAATCCCGACCTAAGGAAATAGAAGACTTTTGGAAACATGAATATCCTGAAATAGATATTGCCTCAAACAAAATCAAACTATTAGAAAATAATGGCTATACGCTCGTAGGCTATTTCTATTTAAATCAAGAAAGTTGGATTGATAACTATTACAAACCAATGGAAGCAAGGTTTGAGACTTTTCTAAAGCGACACGACAATTCAGAACTTGCCAGAAAGGTAGTTGAGGACTATAAAGCTGAAATTGAATTATATCAAAAATACAAGGACTATTATAGCTATGGATTTTACATAGCACAAAATAATTAAAAAGAAGGCAGCACACAACAGCGTGCATTAACAAATACAAAACATTGATTAAATGAACTTGAACCAATTTTTTTCCATCCAAGGAGCGGGAATAGTATTTTTCATAAGTATTCTCGCCTCTTGTAGCGGACCAAGTGCTGACGAATATTTCGTGGATGCAGAACACGGCGATGACAGCAACAGTGGTACCAGTCGGGAAGAATCCTGGCAAACTGTTGAAAAAGTTAACTCGATGACTTTTAAACCTGGCGATAAAATCTATTTCAAACGTCAGACCAACTATTCAAATGGTCTTCAGATAAACGGCGATGGTACCAAAGACGCACCAATTCTAATTGGAGCCTGGGGTGAAGGTGATGCACCAAGCTTTACAAACACGGATGACAGCGACTACAACGGAAACTGCATCCAGCTCAACGGCGACTATCAGATCCTTGAAAACATTTACTGCTTTGGCACCAATGACTCACAAGGCGGCGGATATTTGAACGTGTGGAAGCTTGGAGGAATAAAAATTAACCTGGGTGCAGACCACTGTATAGTGCGAAACAACGAAGTGGAGGATTGTCCAATTGGCATCAACTCTTACGGTGAGCACACTCTTATTACCGAAAACAACGTGCACGATTGCAACAGGCCAATCTGGTTTCCCTACTGGGGGCCGATAGGAATCCGCCTTGGCATGGGCAACCAGGAGGTTTCATGGAATGAAATACGCAACTACCATTCCATGGGTGGTGAATGGGGTGGCGATGGGGGCGCAATAGAAATTGATGACGGTAGGAATCCTAGAAATAACATATACATTCACCACAACAGAACCAGCGAATGCATGGGATTTTGTGAAATCAGCTATAATTTCGATATCTGCGCCAAAGACAGTGTTGATTGTAAAACTGAGAACAGAATTTACGATAACATTATCATAGCCTACAACGAATCTACCGATTACAGAACTTTTACCCAGTTCTGGGCACCACTCACCAATTCATTTGTTGAAAACAACACAATATACAGGAAGTGGGAGACTGCTGACATTGAATCGAATGTTTTCTGCGAAAACGACGAGGACAGGCTGGCAACAGAAAGCCCAACCACCTATAGAAACAACCTTGTGATTGTGGTCGAAGAAGAAACCCTTTCAACTTATGGAAACAGCAGTGGCCTGGGCAACAGGATATATCTTGGATATCCACTTGCACCGATCAATCATTACAACAACCTCTTTTACAATGTCGATGGCCCGCACATTCTCTTCAGTCCAACCACTTCGGAAAATATCGAACTTGGGGCAACAGCCATTATTGCAAACCCCGAGGTCAAGGACCTTGAAAGAGGAGACTACCACCTGACATCTTCGAGTCCTGCCAGGGATAAAGGAGCTGACGAGGGGCACTATAATATGGATTTGGATGGTAATCCAATAGTTGGAACCCGTGATATCGGCGCCTTCGAATACCAGTCAGAATGAGACAGTATACACTCCTTAATAGAAACACAAATAGCCAGGAGTTTGTCTTGCCTGCATTCAATAGTAAATGTCAGGACTTGATCTAACAGTAGGGTTATTTATATGACCAGGGCACTTATTGGTAATCGCGTTGCTGCTGAGGAAATTGGAAATGGGATTTGGAAAGTCTTTTACCGAAACGTACTTTTAGGATACTTTAATGAGAAAGATATAAGAGAGAAAGAAAAATCAACAAGGCTGAGCACTAATTGGGTGTAAAGCATGTGCCTTTAACTTTGTAAACCATCTCCCTTAACGAACATATTGGAGCAGATGAGTAAACAAAATATAGTCTTTATTCTTATTTTATTTGTAAGCAATAATCTTATCGGGCAACATTCAAAACCTGATACCCTTATGGCCATATCGTGTAACGAACAAATCAAAGTTGATGGCAAACTAAACGAGACTTGTTGGTTAAATGCACCTACCATTGAAAATTTCAAACAAAGAGAGCAAACCGAAGGAGCCCCTGCCACCGAAAAAACAAAAATAGCGGTAGTGTATAATACACACGAAATCTATTTTGGTATTTGGTGTTATGATAGTGAGCCTGATAAAATTTTGGCCCAGCAGATGGCTCGTGATTTTAGTTGGGGAAGTGATGACAATATAGAAATAATGGTAAGCACTTTCAACGATAACAGAAACGGATATTTATTTGTTACAAATCCGAACGGTGCACTTGCTGATGTTTGGGTTGGTGATGAAGGTAAAGATTTCAACAAAAATTGGAATGGCGTTTGGGATGTGGCTGTGGAAAGAAACGATCAGGGATGGTTTGTGGAAATGGTTATCCCCTTTAGCACCTTAAAATTTAAAAAGGACAGTTCACAAGTTTGGGGTATTAATTTCGAAAGAAACATTCGAAGAAAAAAAGAACAGTTGATGTGGCAGGGCTGGTCGAGGCTGTACGATGTGGAAAAAATATCGCAGGGCGGAAAACTTGCAGGCATCAACAATATCAAACAAGGTAAAATAATTGAACTATTACCCTATGTACTGGGTGGTTTCGAATTTTCAGAAGGACAAACTACAAACACAGGTAAAATTGGTGGCGAAATAAATTTTGATATCACCCCTACATTAAAATTAAATTTTACGATAAATACCGATTTTGCACAGGTCGAATCAGACCGAAAACAAATTAACCTTTCGCGGTTTTCTTTATACTACCCAGAAAAACGACAATTTTTCCTGGAAGGGAAAAACTATTACGATATGGATGTTGGAAATGTCAGGCTGTTTTATAGCCGAAAAATCGGCATTGATCAAAATACCGAAGTTCCAATAATAGGGGGGATGCGGTTTTTCGGAAAGCTAAATAAAACCAATATTGGTGTTATGTCGCTACAGACCTATGCGAAGGATAGCATCCCAACCACCAATTATTCTGTGATAAAAGTAAAACAAGATATTTTTAAACAATCAAGTATCGGTGTTATCGTCACTCAAAAATACTCCGACAAGCACTACAACCGTGTTTACGGAACAGATTTCACCTACTCTACCTCTGAGATTTTTGGGAAAAATAATCTGCTTATTGGAGGATCCTTTGCCATTTCGGACACAAAGGTCTTTGGCGAAATTGAAAACTCGAATAACAATAACCTTTCTTACAATGTATTTTTAAGCTATCCGAACGATGAAATTGAATACGATTTAGGATTCTCCACCGTTGAATCGGGTTTTAATCCGGAGATGGGATTTACCAGGCGGAAGAATTACCAGATGTTTTATACCGAACTTCAGTTTAATCCCAGGTTTAAAAAATTACCCTTTTTCAGAAACCTGATTTTTAAGCCCATCGACCTCAATTATTATATTAATGAAGAAACCAAAGAAACCGAATCTATTTCTTATGAATGGCGTCCTTTTGGCTTCGTTTCAAAAAGTGGTGAATTTCTCGAATTTAATGTTCAACATATATTTGATAAACCCACTGAAGACTTTGAGATAATCAATAGCATTTACATTCCGGCTGGTAGTTATTGGGACAATCGGCTCGAAATACAGTTTAGTACTTTTAAAGGCAGAAAAATAGCCGTAGAGGCCTCTGTAAATGTGGGTGAATTTTATACTGGACACCGGCAGGAATTTGAGTTTTATACCCATTTTAATTTAAACAAACATTTAAACATCGGCCTTGACTGGCAAAAAAATTATATACAGGTTCCGCAAGAGTCATTTACAACGGATGAGATAGGAGGACGTATTGACTATGCCTTTAATCCGAAATTGCAGACCAGCATTTTTGCCCAATGGAATAACGAAGATGAGAATGTATTGGTTAATTATAGAATAAATTGGATCCCGAAAATTGGCAGTTACTTTTATTTTGTAGTCAACCAGGAGTTTGATACCAATAATGGCATCAAGGTAAAGCGGACAACCATTCTGGGCAAACTAATCTGGCGATTTGCATTATGAAAATACTGCTGCCAATAATAAATATAGGGCATTTGGCAGAAAGTGCCAAAAATGAAGATGATTGCTTAAAACAAAATACACGGTAAATTGAAAATGAAGTGCTTCAAAATGCCAAACGCCCCATATTCAAACCGTTGCCAGCAATGCTTAGAAACAAATAACAATAGATAAATGAATACTGTATTATTTCGCCAAGGAAATCGTTATTCATAGAAAAAATTCAAGCTTGAATCAGATTTTGAAAAGTTAGTAGTCGAAAATTCCAAAACGCTTTTTGGACAACATTCGGTTTATGTTGATGCTATAAAGAAAATTGACAACTCAGCTTATGGCGGAGTAATTCCTGACAGTTTTCGTTAGACCTAACTGATAAAAAATGGCCTATATTATTGTTCTTGCAGGGAGAGTTGTGCATCATGAATGGTGAAAATGAAAAAATGCTCATGGAGAAATACAGAGATGCCATTGGTCACATGACTCCCCATATTATGCTCAAACTGGAAGGCAGGCAGATGCAGATGGGTATATCGCCCGATAACATAAAGAAAGATGTTGTGAAAGTTATCTATTTATTCTTTAAAAACCCCGGATGGGAATAAAACCGGGACCAAATAATCAAAAGCTGCGGGGTCAATCCCTGCTTCCCTCAAACCAACCGCGCCGCCGGCAGGCAACATAACCTATTGCTCATTTGCTTGTTGCGGAACCATTGCCCATGGGCCGGGAAATATCACGAATTCGCACACATGGTTCTATTTCCTTCCTTCAGGAAAGTGAGGAGTGATGGTAACACACCGGCTGCCACGCCCAGCCAGGTCGAATGCTTTTAACAGGATGGTATCCCTAAGGGGGATTCCCCCGGTAAATTTGTCCGAGGCCGTAGTAGGTTCGGAACCATCCGTGGTATAATGTATGCTGAATCCATCACAGGGCATACCGGCATCAAGAAACCCGTTTCTTATCACAGCACCTGGAGGAGGGACGCGATAGGCATACCCACCATTCAGGAAGGACAGTTTAGGGAGATCTTCCTGATAAAGGGTGCTCAGGAATTGTTGCCACTGGTGCTTTTTTACTGCCTGTGTATTTTGTTTTGCAGAAGGGATTTCCCAGTCAGGCATTTGTGCCCAGGAGCGTTCTGCAAAAGCGATCAGTTTGGGCAGGAGGTAATATTCCATCATCTCCCCTCCCCGGATGGTCTCATGCCACAGCTCAGCCTGCAGGCCCAAAATATTCAACCTGCCGCGCGTTTCAAGTTTTTCCAGCCCGTAATTATTTTCCGGGATCATGTGAAAAGGAGCCAGTTCCCAGGCATCCAGCTCATTATTGTATCCGGCCCAGTACAGTCCGGGTTCTTTCGGATGGGGGTCATAAGCCAGGTCGAAATAAATATTGGTGGCCGGACACAGCACCACCGGATAGCCCCTGTTGGCCATCCTGTAGCCGAGATCTTCCGATCCCCGGAGGTTATTCCAGATATAGAGAATCACATTTCCCCGGTTGAATTCTTCATTCACGCTGTATGTTCCATCTTCCAATCGGGTGAGGGCCACTTCTTCCCAGCCGCCGGTTTTCAACCCCCTTTCTTCCAGGATACGGACGATCCTCCGGAAAAAATAGTTCTGCAGGTTTTTGGGATCGCTGACCCCGGGCAGGCGGGCAAGCAATGTATCGCATAGCGGTGAATCTGTCCATACCCCATCCGGCACCTCGTCACCTCCGGTATGGATCATATCCAGGGGTACTCCTGCTTCCCGGTACATAGCAATAACCTCATCAACCACGGTTTCAAAAAAATGATATACCGATTCCCTGGCCACATTCACCACATTATCGTCATAAAATTGTGCCGACCGGTACATCGATTTTTCCTCCGGGTCGATCAGCCGGTATTCTTCGGCCTCTTCGAGCTTCCCTTCTTCCTTCAGGCGTCTGTAGCGGACCTCCATAGCCCTGATGGCTGCCCGTGCATGACCGGGAAGGTTAATGCTGGGAATCACCTGAATATGCCTGTCGTGGGCATAACGAATGATCTCTTTAAACTCTTCCTGTGAATAATATCCCGTTCCATGATTGCCGGGAGCATCCGGAAAGGGCCCGGACCCATAAGCCGGAGGAAGACATTCAGGCTCCTTTGCGGGGTGGCCCCGACATGAACCCACTTCGGTAAGTTCGGGAAGCGCATTGATCTGAACCCTCCATCCTTCATCTTCCGTCAGGTAAAGGTGCAACCGGTTCAGCTTATACAGGCTCATCAGGTCAATGACCTTCAGCAGTTGATCTCTGGTCTGAAAATTCCGGCAGATATCGATATGCAGACCACGGTAAGCAAAGCGGGGAGCATCTTCGATAGTTGTTTCGGCAAAGGAAACGGTTCCGCCTTTTTCCCGGCAGGCTGAAAAGGGAATAAGCCCCAGCAGGCTCTGTATTCCGTAAAACACACCGGCAGGAGTACCCTGGATACTAATCGCGCCGTTATCCATGTTCAGCAGGTAGCTCTCGTCCGTATTGCCACTTATGGTTACCGATGTATTTTTCAGATCGATAACAGACCCTGCAATTGCCTGCCGATCGGTTACCGTCAGCTCTATCCCGACAAGATCCTTTAATTTTTGCTGCAGGTATACGGCTTCGAAATCCAGTCCCTTGTCAAAACGGATTAACCAGGACGAATCCAGTGAGAAACGGTTGTTTCCAATGTGGCATATCACCGGAGACGGGATCAGCGGCATGGGCTCCTGTGCAGGATCCGGCTTCATTCCGGCATATTCCCTGTATCTGGCCGATGCCCAGGGAAGAGGAGAAGGATCGTTTGGGGAGCAGCGCAACTGACCGGACCGGACAAAGGGTTTCACCCCGTAATCATTGACAACGGTAATATCCTCCTGCTCTCCTTCTTCATTGTACAGCACAAAATAAAGCCCCTGCGGAACATCACTTTCCTTGAGATAACATCCCCTGAAGGTATAGTAAATATCAATGCTTTCGCCGGAGGAAAGATTAAATCCGTTGCGTGGCACAAGTTTGTACCAGTCGCCGTTGATATGCTGCACATCTGCCTGTACAGTATCAGAAACGGGAATGATCATGCGGGGAGCCATATTAAAATACAGGGCCCATCCGGAAGATCCCAGTATGGTGGTATCCAAATTGGTAATGGTAAAACAGGCCAGGGCGCCCTGAGTATGGTTGTCCACATTACTGACCAGTTCCCATTCCACCCGAATTTTCCCGACAGCAGAACCATCGGGCAATTTTTTGCATTTAGTGCTGATAATCAATAGTATGAGGAAGAATAAGGTAAAATAATTACTCATGGCAGGTATTATTTCTTTAAGAATTCAGTATCTTAAAACTGGTTTTTCAAATCCAGGAGACAGAAACCCGATAAAAACAATTCAAGTTACAAAAATATCGGAACAATGCGGTCAGTCGGATTTACAAATGTAGAGAAGCATTTCACCGGAGAAGAAAACTTTCCCATGCAAAAAACCAATGTTCCCTACATTGTGGCAGATAACTTTCCCCTGCTGGGTCTTCTTACGTCGTTGCGGTTTCTTGAATGGGTTGCCGAAAACCCGGAAGGAGTGATCAGTCTGCCTACCGGAAAAACGCCGGAGTATTTCATATTATGGACCGGATACCTGCTGGAGCAGTGGGATACCGGAAAAGGCAGGAAGATTCGTGACCAGTACGGCCTGGGAAAACTCCCACGACCCGATCTCAGCCGCCTGCGTTTTGTTCAGATCGATGAATTTTACCCGATTGATTCATCACAGCACAACAGTTTCTGTTATTATGTGAAGCATTATTACCTCAAAGGGTTCGGACTGAAAAACCAGAATGCCATACTGATCGATTCGGAAAAGATTCCCCTGGCGGAAGGAAGACATTACAAAGAAGTTTTTCCGGATTCGGTGGTCGATTTATCGCTCCGTTACCGTGAACCGGCCAGTAAATTCGAGCAGCTTCAGCAGCAATCCATATTCATGATCGATAACTGGTGTTCGGAATACGAAGCCCGCATCCGTGAAATGGGAGGCATAGGTTTTTTTCTCGGGGGAATTGGTCCTGACGGGCATATTGCTTTCAATACGCGGGGCTCCGATCATCATTCCACCACCCGGTTAACGTCCACCAATTTCGAGACCCAGGCTGTGGCAGCTTCCGATCTCGGGGGAATTGAAATTGCACGGGATCGCCTGGTAATTACCATTGGGCTGGAAACCATTACCTACCACCCCGATACCACTGCCATTATTTTCGCTGCCGGTGATGCCAAGGCCCAGGTGGTAAGAAATGCTCTTGAGGAAACGCCTTCTAATCTATATCCTGCTTCGGCCCTTCACAAGCTTAAAAATGCCCGTTTTTACCTCACCAGTGGAGCGGCATCGAAATTGAGTGCCAGTATAGAAAAATATTACAATCCCCACCAGTGGAACGAGGAAAAAACCCAGCGGGCAGTGATCGATCTGTGCCGGAAACTCGACAAGTATGCCCACCACCTAACCCTTGAAGATCTGCAAAACGATCCATACTGCTCAAAAATTCCCGGATTGAATGAAAAGACCGTTCAATCGGTGATCGGCTCGGTGGTGCAAAAGATCAACCGGGGAATGAAAGGAGAAAGTCACCAGGTATATTACCATACCGGCCCACACCACGACGATATCATGCTGGGCATGCTGCCCCACATACACCGTCTGCTCAGAAACGAAACCAACAAAGCCCATTTTTCCATTCTTACTTCGGGATTTACGGCGGTAACCAACCGTTTCATCACAGAGGCACTGGAGGACACCAAAAAATTTCTGAATGCGGGACTGATTCAAATGACCGAATATCCCGATTTTTTTGAAAAGGGTTATAAATACAAATGGGATAAAGATGTGTACCATTCCCTGATCAAGGTGGCATCGGGAGAGCCTTTTGAATTAAGACGGGGGCTGTCACACCGGATTGTCCGTTCCCTGGTAGAAATTTACCAGGTACACGATGTGACGGAACTGACCCAGCAGATCAATGAAATTCTCACGGTTCTTTACAACAGTTATGACGGTGAAAAGAATCCTGAACCCATACAGCAACTAAAAGGAAGGATAAGAGAATTTGAAGAAGAACTGGTATGGGCCCGGTTCGGTATACAGGTGAAAGATGTGCACCATATGCGTCTGGGATTTTATACCGGCGACATCTTTACCGAACAACCCTACCGGAAAAGAGATGTGGAACCGGTACTGGATCAAATGAGAGAGATTGATCCCTCGGTGATCAGTCTGGCTTTTGATCCCGAAGGAAGCGGCCCCGACACCCACTATAAAGTACTCCAGGTTCTGGCTGAAGCCGTCAGGTTGTGGAAAAAGGAAAAAGACCTGTCGGATTTAAGGATCTGGGGGTACCGCAATGTATGGCACCGCTTCCATCCGGCCGAGGCGAATGTGATTGTTCCTCTCTCCCTGAATGCCATGAGTGTGATGGACCATGCTTTTACCAACAGTTATCTGAGCCAGGTAGAAGCATCCTTCCCCAGCTATGAGTACGATGGGAAATTCAGTGAACTGATCCGGCAAATATGGGTGGATCAACTCAGGCAGGTACAGCTGGTGCTGGGCAAGAATTTTTTCTACCAGCATGAAAGTCCGCGTATACGGGCTACCCACGGTCTGCTGTTCTTTAAAGAAATGAATGTGGATGAATTTCTGGGACATGCCAGAAAGCTGGAGGAAACAATGGAAGTTATGAACTGGAAAGAAAAGGCTTAATCCATGATGTAGACCTTTTGATGGCTCTTTGGCAGTATCCAGGAAAATAAAACTTATTACTATGAAAAACAAACGTCTTTTATCGCTCGATGCTTTTCGCGGGTTTACCATTGCCGCCATGATTGTGGTAAATTTTCCCGGCAGCTGGTCGCACGTTTATCCCCCTCTGTTGCATGCCAGATGGCACGGAATGACACCCACTGATCTGATTTTCCCGTTCTTCCTTTTCATTGTGGGAGTATCCATAGCCCTGGCATACACCAAACTTTTAAACAGGGGTGTGAGCCGCAGGGCTATTTACCGAAAGATTCTGTTTCGTACATTCAAAATCTTTCTGGTTGGACTTCTGCTGAATTACATTCACCACTTTGATCTGTCGCAATTGCGTTACGCAGGAGTTTTGCAACGAATAGCCATCGTATTTCTGGCAGTTTCCCTGTTATTCCTTCATACCCGCTGGAAGACCCAGCTGATCACAGGCGGGTTGATACTGGTTGCCTACTGGCTGGCCATGGTGCTGATCCCTACTCCCGGGTACGATAAAGCCATGCTGGAACCGGGAATAAACCTGGCGGCCTGGGTTGACAGTCAATTGCTGCCAGGTAAGATGTGGCAAGGAACCTGGGATCCGGAAGGGATTCTCAGTACTTTCCCGGCCATCGCTACCGGAATAATGGGTATGCTCACAGGAAAATTGATCTTGAGTGAAATGGGAGAAGAACAAAAGGTAATATGGATGTTTTTTCTGGGAACGATAGCGGCCATAGCCGGTTATGTATGGAGCTGGTTTTTCCCCCTCAACAAAAACCTGTGGACCAGTTCGTATGTACTGGTAACGGGGGGGCTTGCCATGATCCTGCTTGCCGCCAGCCTGTTCCGGGTGGATATGCAGAACAAAACAGGAATAGCCAGGATAGGTATCATTTTCGGATCGAACGCCATTACCATCTATGTACTGGCCGACATACTGGGGTTCGTTTTTTACGGCACGCCGATAGGCGGCTCCACGCTGAATACTTATTTCGTTGATCTGGCCGAACTTACCCTGCTCTCACCCGAATTTATGAGCCTGTTATATGCCCTGTTGTATGTGGGAATTCTTTTCATTCCCGCCTGGTGGCTTTACAAAAAGAAAATATTTATAAAACTTTAATCTGAGAAGACATACCCGTGGTTGTCAAATAACCAAAAGAGATCGGCAGAGCTTTAGATTCGGATGATATAATCGGATACTGACGTAAACAGACGGAAACGGAACCAGAAGTTATTATGAACAGTCGCTACGACTGATATTTTTTGTAACTTGCCCGTAGGCTTCCTTCTCCAAAAATCGATGGAGAATGAATTTAAAAAAACGGAAAAATAAAGCGGGAGGACCCTATCTATGTACTGGTTGATGCTGATTGTAGCCGGACTGTTTGAAACCGGTTTTGCCATTTGCCTGGGTAAGGCCAGGGAAACCACGGGAAACGAATCTGTACTCTGGCTGGGTGGATTTGCAGCCAGTTTGGTCATCAGCATGTTGCTGCTATACCGAGCCACCCGTTTCATTCCCATAGGCACGGCTTATGCTGTATGGACCGGGATAGGAACGGCGGGCACGGTTCTGGCAGGCATATTTCTGTTCAGGGAACCAGCTGATTCCCGGCGCCTGTTTTTCCTGGTTATGCTGATCGTCTCCATTGTGGGACTAAGGCTTGTGAGCAAATAACCGGACTTCATCGGGTTTCGGGATATACTGAAATAAATGATTTGGTAAAAAGAATCATCGGGCGGGATAATCATAAGACACGTTCATAATCATGGATCCACCGGTAAAAGACCAGGAAGAATGGATTTTTCTGGAGGCCTTCAGGCATGTGAGCCACGGATTCCCCAGCGGACGAATCATCAAGTCGGAGTCGCCCGATTTTATCCTTCGCCATTCCCGCCGGTATGCCATCGGGATTGAAATAACACGTCTTACCGGCAATTATGCCACACACGATTATTTTCAGCCAGGTCCCCATCATGAAGAAGAAAAAGGGATTCTGGAGGAAGCCTGTCGTTTTTTTGAAGCAAAACATGGTATCAGTTTGTATGTTCAGGCCGGTTTTCGTGACGATGCATACCACCGTTCAGGTTCTGCCCATAACACAGCAGCCCTCTTGGCCGAATGGGTTGGCGAACGGATAAAGGGGAAAAACGGGGGAACAGAATACAGTTTGATTGAACAACAGCCGGTTGACCTTCCGTTTCTTGATCACATCAGGGTTCTGTACATACCCGGACTTCGTTTCTCACACTGGTCGGTGCACGATGATCCTGACACAGGAGAATGGATTCCCGGCCTAATCGAACAGACCCTTCAACGCAAAACTCACAAGCTCAGGCTCTACCAAAAGCGTCGCCTCAATCAGTACTGGCTGATCATGGTAATCAGCACCACAGAGGGCCTTCCGAAATTCAATCTTCAGAATCATCTGGATCAGCAACAGTGGTTCACTGGTTTTCAGCATGTATTTCTTTTTGAACTTTTCCCTCCGAAGATTACGCCTGTTCTTTCCTGATGACCGGTTTGCCGGCGTTATGAACAATCCGCTACAGGCATACTGGCAGGAACATTTTTTGTCGCCCGGCATGGAAATAAAAAATTTTGATCGTACATTCAGGGTAAAGAACAATCACGTTATCCATAAACATCATTCCATGGAAAATCAATCATCCCAAAATCAGGTCACTCGGGCAGGTGTCCACCTGTTCAGATACCAGTTAGTTTATGATATCTTTTTCCTGCTGATGGTCATAGCAGGAGGCGTACTGACCTATCTGGAAAAACCCGGAACACTTTTGATTCTTGCCGGGCTGGCATTTTCAGCCGTATTAAGCCTCCTGGCGGCTTTTGCTCCTTTACCCGAAACAACAGCGAAGGGAACCGACCGGTTCCTGTACAGGTTTAATGCCATCCTGGTGGTGCTTATTCTGGCAGGAATCATTTTCACGGTATATCACCTTCCGCTGGCCAGAACCCTGTTAATTATCGGCACAGTAGGAATTCTGATTGCCGTACTGGCCATGCTGATCAGAAAAACCCGGTTGCCGGGGCAAAAAGTCATCCGATTCGGAACCATCATCAAATCGCTGATCATTGGAATCAGCGGGGTGATCATCTATATTATCGATGTGACGAGTCCCTGAACGCATTCCTTCCACATAATTCATTAACAGTAAAAACAAAAGGATGGGGAAATATAAAACAGGTATTGCATTAGGAGGAGGCGGAGCCAGAGGATTCGCCCACCTGGGAATCATGAAGGCCCTGCAGGAAAAAGGAGTTTATCCGGACATATTTTCGGGAGTAAGCGCCGGAGCCATTGCCGGAGTATTCCTGGCAGCCGGGTTTTCTCCGGAAGAAACTCACGATATTCTGAAAGAAAACGGTTTTTTCAAGTATTCGAGGGTACACATTCCCAAAACCGGATTACTGAGCCTGGAAGGCCTGAAGGAAATTATTGAAAAACATACTAAAGCAAAGGACATTCAAGACCTGAAACACCCTTTGATAGTGACAGTAAGCAATATTACGGATGGACATGTTGAATACATAGACCGCGGTAATGTAGGAGAAACCATCCTGGCTTCCTGTTCCATCCCTATATTGTTTGCACCGGTAGAAATTGGCGGTAAATTATACGTGGACGGAGGACTGTTTGACAACCTGCCTATCAAGCCCCTGCAAAATAAATGCGAACATATTATTGCTGCCAATATCAGTCCGTTATTAAAAAATGTAGAGCTGGACGGACTCGTGCAGATTGCCACCCGTATTTTTCATCTGAGTATCGGTTCAAAAATTGAGCAGAAGAAAGATCAATGCGATCTGTTCATTGAACCGGAAGGGCTCAGGGATTATCATACCCTGGCAGTAGGCCATGCTGACGAATTGTTTGAGCTGGGATACAAATTTGCCCGTAAGTTGTCTATCCCGTGGGAAAAATAGCAGTTTTGCAGCATGACGGAAATATCAAAAATCGAGCTGAGAAGCATCCGGCCGGGCGATTACCATGAGCTGAAAGAATCGATGATCAAAGCTTACAGGAACCGGGGGGCATACTGAAAGGAACATCATATCAGGAAGTTGATGGAGATATTCCCGGAAGGTTAAATCTGCATCATTGCCGACGGCAAAGTAGTAGACAGTTCTCTTTCCCTCATTGTATGGTATGATGATTATGGCGATGACCACACCTGCCGGCATATCACCGGGAACTACATATTCTCCACCCATAATCCACGGGGAGATATTCTTTACGGTAATGATGTATTTATCCATCCGGAATACCGGGAAATCAGGCTGGAAAGAAGACTGTATGAGGCACGCAAGGAACTGTGTGAACAACTCAATCTCAAGGGCATCCTGATGGGCGGAAGTATCCCCGGTGGCCACCGGTATGCCGATAATCTGAGTCCGGAGGAATATGTTGAAAAGGTCAAACTGAAGGAAATCCACGATCCGGCACTAAGTTTTCAGCTTTCAATCGATTTTCACGTAAAAAAAAAGTGCTGAGGGGATATCTGTCGGGGAATGAGGAATCGAAAAATATGCCACCCTCCTGGAATGGAACAACATCTATTACACCAGCAAGCAAAAATGGTACAAACTTCCCAAAACCACCGTTATGCCGGGACTGGTGCAATGGCAGATGCGTCATTTCAGAAATCTTGACGGTCTATATGAACAGATTGAATTCTTCCTATACGCTGTGTCGGAATATAACAGTGATTTCATATTGTTTCCCGAATTGTTCAACGCTCCCCTGATGCCCCACTACAATCACCTGACATAAGCGGAGGCCATCATGGAACCGGCAAAATACAGAACCCCTGCGCGACAAATTCGTTGAGCATGCCATTTCGTATAATATCAATATCATCACCGGCAGTAATCCGATATCAGTGACAACAATCTGCTGAATATTGGATATGTTTGCAGGCGTGACGGTTCGTGGGATCACTATGAAAAACTGCACATTACTCCCAACGAGGAAGATTACCGGGAAATGACAGGCGTTTCGAAGATCAGGGTTTTCAATGCCGACAGCGGAAAAATCGGCGTGCTTATCTGCTACGATGTGGAATCCCCCGACCCGAGCCGGTTGATGGCTGATGAGGGCATGCATATCCTCTTTATGCCCTTCCTGACCGAAACTCAGAACGGATATTCAAGGGTAAGATATTGTGCCCGGGACAGAGATACCGAGAACGAATGTTATGTGGCCATTGCCGGCAGCATCGGGCACCTTCCCAAGGTAAGCAATAAGGACATTCAGTATGCCCAGGATGCAGTATTCACACCGGCCGATATTTCATTCCCCACCAACGGTTTGAAAGCCGAAGCCACTCCGAACACGGAAATGACCCCGATTGAAGATGCCGATCCGGACCTGCTGAAAGAACTGCATAATTACGGAAGCGTTTGCAACCTTAAGGACAGGCGGTTGGATCTGCATGAACTGAGACGGAGAGTTCAAATCACCTGAATCCGCCAACAGGCTGCAGGGACAAGTATTGTAATAACAATAATACTCCCGGTTTATTCAAACAATCCTTCATCGCGTATAAGCATCAGGATAGCCGAATGGGGGACGATCACATATTTTTCCCTGTTGAATTCGATTTCGTAACCGCTTTTTTGCAGATAAATGGCAAGATCACCTTCACGCGGCTGTAAAGGGACATATTTTACTTCCTCCGATTTCCCCTTCCAGGGCTCACTTTCATCCATCAGGGTAGGAACCGGATAACCCGGACCCACTTTGAGCACGTAGCCACTGTGGATTTTCTCGTTTTCCATCACTCCGGGTGGAAGATACAATCCCGATTTGGTTTTTAGCTGGTCAGCTTTGGGTTTGATCAGGACCCTGTCGCCCACCATAATGAATTTATTCAGGTCAGATTCGTCGGGAATAATTGCCATGGGTTTCGAGTTATGACAGCAAAGATATAACTTTACCGAAAAAGCGGGAGGGGAACCCATCTGTCCCCGACTGATTTTACAACATACAAACATCAACCGTTTTGGCCCAAATTTGTTTCATCCTGGTAGAACCCGCTGTCCCGGGCAATATCGGTGCCAGTGCCAGAGCCATTAAAACCATGGGGTTCCGGCAGCTCAGGCTGGTGAATCCCGCCGATCATCTGTGTATGGAAGCCCGTACTATGGCTCATGGTTCACACGATATACTGGAGCAGGCGGAGGTATATGACACATTCGAAGCAGCCATTCAAGACCTCGATTTCGTGGCAGGAACAACTGCCAGGCACAAAAATGCACACCGGGATTATTTCCCTCTGGACACATTGCCCGGTTTTCTCAAAAACAGGAAATCAATGATCAGGAAAGCAGGGATTGTATTCGGGAAAGAGGAAAGCGGATTGAGCAATACCCACCTCAGGGCCTGTGATGTAATGGTATATATTCCCATGCAAACGTCTTTCCCTTCCCTGAACCTTTCACAGGCTGTAATGATCAGTGCTTATGTAATGTCCGTATCCGGAAATATTCAGAAAAGAAATGATGCAGGCCCCCCGGGTACGGAACCGGGGTTTCGCTATCTGGCAGCGAAAATGGAAGACTCCCTGATCCGTATCGGTATCTCAAAAGGGACTCCGCTGTATCACCGCATCAGAGAACGTATATCCCTGCTGGGGGAAACGGATATGCACCTGCTTCTATCGGTCATCAAGCACCTGGATAAAACCCTGAATAAGTAAACCTGCCTACCTGCCTCATGGAAAAACAACAACGCAAGGTTATCAGCTTCGATTGCTACGGAACCCTGATCGACTGGAAACGGGGAGTGATCCAGGCTCTCGCTCCATTACTGGCCGATTATCACCTGAGCATCCCGGAAGAAGATCTGTTTGCCCTGTTTTCCGAAGCCGACCATCATTTTACCTCGGGAAAGTATTTGACGTACCGTGAAATATTGATCCAGACCATGAAATGGATAGCAGGCAGGCTGGGAATCAACCTGTATGGAAAAGATGAAAAAGCCCTGATCGGTAGTTTTCCAAACTGGGAACCTTTTCCTGACGTTCAGGAAGCACTTCGTCATCTAAAGCAAAAATACTCCCTGGTGATTCTCTCCAATATTGATGACGACCTGTTTTCGTTTACCCGGAAAAAACTGGGAGTTGTCTTCGACGAAGTAATTACTGCTTATCAGATACGGTCATACAAACCAGCACCGGGGCATTTCCGGGAAGCTCTGGACCGTTTGGGGCTGAAGCCCGGAGAAATGCTTCATGTGGCTCAAAGTATCTATCACGATATTGAACCATGCCGGGAAATAGGTATTCCCAATGTCTGGATCAACCGGTATGGTGAAACATTTCAGGGAAGTGATCCTCCCCGGCAAACCTACCCTTCCCTGGAAGCGTATATCCGCTCTCTGGATAAATAAAAAAAGCCGGGATTCTGTTAATTTAAAAAGGAATAAAACCGATCTGGCGTTTTTCAAACACTGCTATCCGGGTATATCCTATTTTTTTCAGCATGTCAATGGCATCGGGAAAATACTGCCCCACATCGCCGGGATTATGAGCATCCGATCCCAGGGTAACCGGAATATCAAATTGATAACATTGTTCGAGCAAGGTATATGAGGGGTAAAAATCACGGCACGGTTTATTCCTTCCGCTGGTATTCAGTTCCACTGCCAACCCGGCTTTACTGATAGCTTCCAGGGTTTTTGTAATGATCTTCTCCAGCCCGTCTGCCAGGCGATGACCGAATTTCTTTACCAGGTCGAGATGCCCTATCACATCAAACAAACCTGATTCCGCAGCTTTTGTAACCAGGTTGTAATAATATTCGTACAGATGCCTCAAATCCCATTCGTCATATCCGTCAAGCGACGAATCAAAATTCCACGTTCCGAGAAAATGCACCGACCCAATGACATAATCCAGGGGAAGCCCGTCAAGAACGGCTTTGAGTTCCTCTTCCCTTTCGGGAAAATAATCCACTTCCAGTCCGGTTTTAACCCGGCAGGACCCCGAACATTCCTTTCTTACTTGCTGCATGCGTTTCTTCCAGGCAGGAAGATCATCCAATCCCATGGCCCAGGGAACAGGCCGCAGGCAAAAATGATCGGAAAAGCCCATTTCAGAAAGACCAAGCCTGAGCGCCTCATTGTAATATTCCCTGTGTTCACCGCTACCGTCGGAAAGTGAGGTATGTATGTGGTAATCGATCATGAAGATTTTTCACTTATTTTTCTGACCTTTTGTAACTCAGTGCGGGCATCGATCATTCTGGCCCAGTTAACCTGCTTTCCCGATTCGAGTGACTCATAAACGAATCCCTGATCGGTATTCACAATTCTGCATCTTCCCAGATCGTAGCGGTAAGAGATCACTATGTCCCCTTCTTTCAGAGGGGTACCGTCCATATCGGCCATTTTTACCCGGCGTGAGGCATCTGACCGGTTTTTCAGAAAACGGAACATATCGATTGAATTGGTTAAACGAAGTTAGGCATTTATGAGGAAAGAATCTAATCGGGAACATGATATTATTTTTCTTACTTTTGGAAAGGACATCAGGCCGGTTAGTTGCCTGCCGGAATGATCATGCTGTTATTCAAACAGAAATGAGGACGTGATGCAAGTAGCGATTTTCAGTACTCTCCCGCATGACAGGGAATATCTTGATGCAGCCAATCGGAACGGAAGGCATGATCTGGTTTATTTCGAGCACTCGCTGAAAAAAGAAACCGCTCCCATTGCCCGGGGATTCGACGCGGTATGTGCATTTGTCAACGACCGCATCGACAGGGCCTGTATTGAGATCCTGCATTCCCTGCATATCAAAGTTATTGCACTTCGCTGTGCCGGATTCAATCAGGTGGATCTGCAGGCAGCCCACGATTATGGCATTCCTGTGTTGAGAGTTCCTGCCTACTCTCCGCACGCCATTGCCGAACATGCGGTGGCATTGATCCTAACACTCAACCGAAAAACCCACAAGGCCTATAACCGGGTAAGGGAAGGCAATTTTTCCGCTGTACGCCTCACCGGCTTTGACCTGTACGGAAAAACCACAGGAGTTATTGGCACCGGGAAAATTGGATCGGCCTTTGCCCGCATTATGATGGGATTCGGATGCAGGGTGCTGGCATACGACAGGTACCCCAGTAAAGCCTTAGAGGAGCAGGGTGTTATATACACAGGCCTTGACGAACTGTACGCACAGAGCGATATCATTTCACTCCATTGCCCCCTTACCCCCGAAACCCACAAGATGATCAATCAGGAAAGTATAGCCAGAATGAAGGACGGTGTTATGCTGATCAACACCAGCAGGGGCAAGTTGATCAGTACCTCATCGGTAATCAGGGGCTTAAGGGAACGAAAAATCGGTTACCTGGGAATAGATGTATATGCCCAGGAAGAAAGATTGTTTTTCAGGGATCTTTCGGAAATGCTGATCGAAGATGAAGCCATCAATACCCTGATGACATTCCCCAATG
>DRPN01000140.1 GCA_011374625.1 Bacteroidota bacterium | reverse complement strand
CAATACGAAAGATATGCTTTCTCGGTGGTTTTTAAGTCGGGGAAAATACAGCAGTTGAAAGTAAACAGTCCGAAGGAAAATCTGATACTCGTATGTACAGGCTAGTGGTATTCATAGGATTGAGCGTTATATTGTTTCCGGCATTCAGTCAGGAACCGGAGACCTTTGCGGATTTTAATAACCGCACATACACCCTGTATGAGCGGAAGCAATGGAAGGAGTTGCTGGAAACCGGCCGGAAAGCTTTGAAGAAAGGATATGATTTTTACTATCTCCGAATGCGGATGGGCATTGCGGCGTATGAAAAAAAGAATTACGTACGTGCCATTCATCATTTCCGGAAAGCGCTGATATTCAGCAAAAATGATCCTTTGGCGCTGGAGTACCTTTATTACGCATATCTTTTCACTGGCAGAGATATCGAAGCGGGAAGGTTAACGGAACGGATGCCAGTGGCTGTAGTGAAAGAAAAGGGATATGACAATAAAAAAAACCTGACAGGCCTTGACCTGTCGGCCACATATTTTTCAAAGACGGGACTTTTTGTTGTCCCGCAAAATACATCAACGGTTTTAGCTGGTGAAGGTTGGCGGAACATGGATGAAAGCGGAGGGGAAGCTTCCGTGCTGATTGAATGGAAGACCGGAAAAAACAGCCGGATGCATACCGGTTACCGTTTCCTGTCAAAACAACGAAGCGCATACCTGCTGGATAGCGGTCAGGGAACCTACTATTCCCCGAACATCTATAACCAGCATTTTTTCTATACGGACTATCAGGCAGGGATATTCAGGGATACGTATCTGAAGTTGTCTGCCGGATACCTTAATCTGAGGTCCCGGTTTGCAGCTACCGGCAGGTGGGGGTTATCACATATTGAGGTTTTTCCCGAGCACAACTTTACCGGGCATCTGTCTCTTCGCCACGATTTTCCATATCTTTCTCTGGTTGCCGGAGCGGGTGTCTCCAATCTGAATTACTATTCTCAGACTCAACAGGATGCGGAAATGATCCTTTATCCGCTCGGGAACAGAAACCTTTATCTTTCTGGTGCGGTAACGAATGCTGTGCAGCAGGCAACCGATCGGGCTTTCAGTCATTCTTTTTTTGGTTCGGCAGCCCTGGGTGTCAGGATCGCAAAACCTGTATGGCTGGAATTATATGGCAGTACCGGTGACCGGTATAATGTACAGTTGCCGGACGGATGGCATATCTATAACGAATTTAATCCGGTTTCCTCTGTTTTCGGAGGCGACGTGCTGATATCTTTTCCGGAGAAAAACCTGGTTATCAATGCAGGATATTACCAGTCCGCGGTGACATCATGGTATTTTTACAAATATCAGGAGATGCTGTATCGCAATGAACCGATTCAATATAACCTTATAAATATTTACGGAGGATTACAATGGAAATTCTGAAGGTACAAAAGAAAGCAATAGCCTTGTTTGCTGTTGTGTCAATGATGACAGTCGCTTATTCGCAGAACGCTGATGAGATCCTGGCGGCTTTTAAACAAAGTTATACGCTTGAAAATGCCGGGAATTACCATCAGGCTGCCGAAGTGCTGAAAAAAGTGTATAAAGAGGATTCCTATGCCCTTAACCTGCGCCTGGGATGGCTCGATTATGAAGCGGGACAGTTTATGGAGTCACAGGCCTATTACAACAAGGCCATTGCCTTGTACCAGATGTCTGTGGAGGCAAGGCTGGGGGTTGTGCTTCCGGCGGCGGCCATGGGAAACTGGGATTTTGTCATCACACAGTATGAAAAGATCCTGGAAATATCCCCCAACAACTCTGTTGCGCTGTACCGCCTCGGGGTGATCTATTACGGACGCAAGGAGTATGAGAAAGCTTTTTCATACCTGGAAAAGGTCGTAAATCTTTATCCTTTTGATTACGATTCGGTTGTGTTGTTTGCCTGGACCAACCTGCAACTGAAAAAATACCGGGAGGCAAAGGTATTGTTTTACCAGGCGCTCTACCGCAAACCGGATGATACCAGCGCCCTTGAAGGGTTAAAGCTGATAAAGTAAAAAATTTCTTTCAGACCGGGGGGTTAACTGGCGAAGAGCAGCTATTGAACCGGTAATCGGACATCTGAAAAAACACTTCAAAATGGGATAAAACTACCTCAATAGAGAAAGTTCTCCCCAAATTAATGCATTATTAGCTGCCGCTGGTTGGAACTTTAAGAGAATGATGGAAAAGTTAAAGATGGATGTAAAATTTTGGACTTTTCAGCTCTTCAAAAATCTTCTTCCAAATTTAAATTATGGACTGATTTTGAATTATTAAGGATCGACTATTTAAGGGACCAAAAGGTGTCAGGTTGTCAGAAGCCTGACACCTTTTTTATATCTGTTAATTTAGATGAAGAGAATTTTGTTATGTATTGATAATCAGGATGGAATAAAAATAACATTAAGTGTATGGGATCGAATAAATTTTGGCATTGCCTGTTAAAGTGTCCTTTTCCGGCCCGATTTTCAGGATGGAAGGGATTTGGCATAAAATGTGATAAAAGAGTACTCGGTTTATAAAAATTATAATAATGTTTCACTCACTAAAATACGAAAAGAGATATGAAGAAAGTTAACATCAAACCTTTGGGAGACCGGGTAGTTGTATTCCCGGAGCCTGCTGAAGAAAAAACCAGTACCGGAATCATTATCCCCGACACGGCCAAGGAAAAGCCGCAACGTGGAACCGTGGTAGCGGTAGGTAGTGGTACGGAATCTGAAAAAATGGAAGTAAAAGCAGGAGATAAGGTCTTGTATGGCAAATATTCAGGAACGGAAATTAACATCGACGGAGAGGATTACCTGATATTGCGCCAGTCTGATATTTTAGCAATCGTATAATTTAAAATTTATTAATCATTAAAAAATTTAAAAAATGGCAGCAAAAGAAATTAAATTTAACATAGAAGCAAGGAACTTGCTTAAGAAGGGGGTTGATATCCTTTCAGATTCGGTCAAGGTGACATTGGGACCCAAAGGCCGTAATGTTGTATTGGATAAAAAATTCGGTGCACCCCAGGTAACAAAAGACGGGGTTACCGTGGCCAAAGAAATTGAGCTTGAAGATCCTTTTGAAAACATGGGGGCCCAGATGGTTAAGGAAGTTGCTTCCAAGACGGCTGATAATGCCGGTGACGGAACGACGACAGCTACCATATTGGCACAGTCCATATTTGATGTCGGATTGAAAAATGTGACAGCAGGAGCCAATCCGATGGACCTGAAACGGGGAATTGACCTGGCTGTTTCCAAAGTGGTGGAACACCTGAAAGAAATGTCCCAGACGGTAGGGGATGATATTAAAAAAATTGAACAGGTGGCAGCTGTCTCGGCCAATAATGACATGGCTATCGGAAAACTGATTGCCGAAGCTATGGAAAAAGTGAAAAAAGAAGGGGTTATCACCGTAGAAGAAGCCAAAGGAATTGAAACCACCGTGGAAGTAGTAGAAGGAATGCAGTTCGACCGTGGTTATATCTCTCCCTATTTTATCACGGATACCGAGAAGATGGAAGCAGTGCTGGAAAATCCTTATATTCTGCTTCACGACAAGAAAATATCAACAATGAAAGACCTTCTTCCTATTCTTGAAGCTACTTCCCAGGCAGGACGTCCTTTGTTAATCATTGCCGAAGATGTGGACGGCGAAGCTCTGGCTACCCTGGTGGTGAATAAACTGCGTGGATCATTGCGTGTGGCAGCCGTAAAAGCTCCCGGTTTTGGTGACAGAAGAAAAGAAATGCTTGAAGATATTGCTATCCTGACCGGAGGAACGGTGATATCTGAAGAAAAAGGGTTGAAGCTGGAGCATACGACATTGGATATGCTGGGACAGACAGAGAAAGTAACCATTGACAAGGAAAATACGACCATTGTCAATGGTGCCGGCGATTCCGCAAAGATTGAAGCCCGTGTAAAACAGATCAAGAAGCAAATGGAAGCTTCTACTTCTGATTATGACAAGGAAAAACTTCAGGAACGTCTGGCTAAACTGGCCGGTGGTGTAGCTGTATTGTATGTAGGTGCTGCCTCTGAAGTGGAGATGAAAGAAAAGAAAGATCGTGTGGAAGACGCATTGAGTGCTACACGTGCTGCCATTGAAGAAGGAATCATCCCGGGTGGCGGGATTGCTTTTATTCGTTCAATTGGTGTACTGGACGGGCTGAAAGGTGAAAATGAAGACCAGGACATTGGTATAGCTATTGTTCGCAGGGCATTGGAAGAACCCATTCGGATGATCGTGGAAAATGCCGGCGTGGAAGGATCTATTGTTGTGGCCAAGGTGAAAGAAGGGAAAGATGATTTCGGATATAATGCCAGGACAGATCAATATGAGAATCTCATGGAATCCGGTGTGATCGATCCGACGAAGGTAACCCGTATTGCTTTGGAGAATGCAGCTTCCGTTGCCGGGATGTTGCTGACAACCGAATGTGTTGTGACAGAGAAAGAAGAGGAAAATCCGGCTCCGGCAGCTGGCGCTCCAGGTGCGGGTGGCATGGGTGGCATGTATTAATGTCCGATACTTTCTTATTATATTTTCAAGCCCTTCCTTTTGTGGGAAGGGCTTTTATTTTTCGGAAGTTGATTGTTGATTGATGAATAATAATCTTCAAAGAAAAAAGATTAATTTTGTATTTGAACTGCCAGATGAAAAATCCTGTAATAACAACAAAAAGGCTTTACATTGATCAATGAAAAAAGTTCTTTTTCTTATAGTAACAGTTCTTTTTACAGAGCAGACGGTCTTGGGTGGCTGGGTCATCAGGGAAAAGTCGCACTTTACCGACACGCACGAGAAACAGGAAAGGAAAGTATATGTGCAGGATCATATGATCCGGTTGGAAGAAGAAGGACTGATCACCATTATAGATCTGTATAAAGAAATTATTCAGTTTTATAATCCGGATACGAAAAAATACTGGGAAGGGACCATAAATGATTTTGACAGGGATATGGTTGCCTTGTTGAGAGCCCGGTTCCTGAAAAAAATAAGTGGCTACAGTTTGGAGGAAAGGAAGAAAGCGGAGGAGAGTTATGACAGGATAATCAGACAGTTACAGTTACCTGATTCGGCGATTGCCCGGCATGACCGTCTGGACGTGAAGGTATCACAGACCAAAGCAGGCAGAGAAATCGCAGGTTTCCCTACCAAGGTGTTTATGGTGTGGGTAAATGATGTTGCTATTGAGGAAGACTGGATTGCGCCAAAATTACAGATTCTGCCACTTCCGCTGCTTCGGAAATACTATGAGATCCTTAACCATATTACCAGGTATTATGAACAGGGATTCCACTATCAGGCACATCCTTTGTATTTGTATATGGAAACACGCGGTTATCCTGTGAGAATACGGGAGTTTGGATTTGGATATGAAGTCATCACGGAAGTGACCAAAGCAAAGAAGAAAAGGTTATCCCCGCATCTTTTCATGTTGCCCGGATATCCCAGGCGGGTCTCCCTCCGCGAGCTAAACAATAATTGATTATATCTTTTTCCCGGTTTAGGACTTACGATTATTGGGATTGTCCTATCTTTGCGACTGGAAAATTTTCTGAAATCTGATTTGCATGGATCATATACGTAATTTTTGTATCATCGCTCATATTGACCACGGAAAAAGCACTCTGGCTGATCAGCTATTGATCAAAACGGGTTCTTTGGATGAACGGAGCTTCCAGGAACAGGTGCTGGATGATATGGAGTTGGAACGTGAAAGAGGGATCACTATCAAAAGCCATGCAATACAGATGGATTATAGCTATAAAGGAAGGGAATATCAATTGAACCTGATAGATACTCCCGGTCATGTGGATTTTTCCTATGAGGTATCTCGCTCTATTGCCGCCTGTGAAGGAGCTCTTCTGGTGGTGGATGCCACCCAGGGAATTCAGGCTCAGACGATTTCGAATCTTTACCTGGCTATTGAACATGACCTGAGGATCATTCCTGTATTGAACAAGATGGATCTTAGCAATGCTATGCCGGAAGAGGTAAAAGATCAGATTATCGATCTGGTTGGTTGTGAACGCGAGGACATTATTGAAGCCAGTGGAAAGACAGGTATGGGGGTGGACCGGATTCTGGAAAGTATTGTGGAGAAAATACCGCCTCCGAAGGGTGACCCACATGCTCCTTTACAAGCATTGATCTTCGATTCCGTATTCAATTCCTTCCGGGGTATCTATGCGTATTTCAAAATATTCAATGGGGAGTTGCGCAAGGGAGACTATGTGAAATTTGTGGCAACCGGCAGGGATTATATCGCTGACGAGATAGGCGTGCTAAAAATAAAGAATGAACCGCGCGAGGTACTACGAGCCGGTGATGTGGGGTATATTATTTCCGGAATAAAGAATTCAAATGAGGTAAAAGTGGGGGATACCATAACTCATGTAGAAAAGCCCTGTGAAGCTGCCATTGAAGGTTTCGAAGATGTAAAACCGATGGTGTTTGCCGGGATCTATCCTGTGGATGCCGATGACTACGAAGAACTCAGAGCTTCCATAGAAAAACTGCATCTGAATGACGCTTCCCTGACCTTTGAACCCGAATCCTCGGCTGCTTTGGGATTTGGTTTCCGGTGTGGCTTTCTGGGATTGCTGCATATGGAGATTGTTCAGGAACGGCTTGACCGCGAGTTTAGTATGAATGTGATTACCACTGTTCCAAACGTCTCTTACCGGGCCTTTACCATACGGGGAGAAGTGGTGGAGGTGCATAATCCCTCAGGGCTGCCTGATCCAACACATCTTGATCATATTGAGGAGCCTTATATTATGGCACAGATCATTTCCAAATCGGAATTTGTGGGGCCGATCATGAAGCTGTGTATTGATAAAAGAGGCATGCTGAAAAATCAGTTTTATCTGACCAGCGACCGTGTGGAACTTACTTTCGAAATGCCACTGGCCGAGATCGTGTTTGATTTTTATGATAAGCTGAAAAGCATTTCCAAAGGATATGCCTCCTTTGACTATTATCCCTCAGGATATAAAAGGGCCACGCTCGTACGCTTGGATATTCTCTTGAACGGAGAGATGGTGGATGCCCTATCCACACTGATACATAAAGATTATGCTTACAGTTTCGGGCGAAGGATTTGTGTTAAACTAAAAGAACTGATACCCAGACAACAGTTTGACATTGCTGTACAGGCAGCGGTCGGAGCCAAGATCATTGCCCGGGAAACCGTAAAAGCCTTACGGAAGGATGTGACTGCCAAATGTTACGGTGGCGACATCACACGGAAGAGAAAACTGTTGGAAAAACAGAAAAAAGGGAAAAAACGAATGCGTCAGGTAGGGAATGTAGAAGTTCCGCAACAGGCGTTTTTGGCGGTATTAAAACTGGATTGAGCAATTATAAATGTTCTGGTGGAACAAAGCCTGATAATTTGCGTGGTAATTAGCAAATCAGTTTAAATCCTTTTCCGTGAATATTGATGATCTCAACGGAGGGATCATCTTTGAGATATTTTCTTAGTTTGGTGATATAGACGTCCATGCTCCTGGCGTTGAAATAATTGTCATCCATCCAGATGGTGCGCAGGGCAAAATTACGCTCAAGAATCTTGTTTTTATTATTGCAGAGCAAGCGTAACAGCTCGGATTCCTTTGTGGTCATCTTCTGTACCTGGTTGCCATAAATCAATTCCTGCTTGTTGGCATCGAAAAGATATTTTCCGATTTTGAACTGGTTCTGGTTGGACCACTGGCCGGATTTTGTTCTCCGGAGTATAGCCTCAATGCGAAACAGAAGTTCTTCCATACTGAAAGGCTTGGTGATGTAATCATCTGCTCCGATGCGAAACCCTTCAAATACATCTTCTTTCATGGATTTTGCTGTGAGAAAGATGATAGGTATGTCCGAGTTCAACTGCCTGATCTCACGGGCGAGGGTAAATCCATCCTTTACCGGCATCATAATATCCAGTAAACACAAATCGAAATGGTCGGTGATAAATCCTTTGAATGCGTGATTTCCATCAGTAAATAATTTGGTTTCGTATCCTTTTGCCTGAAGATATTCTTTTAATAAAATACCCAGGTTTTCATCGTCTTCAGCCAGCAAAATATGGATTTTGTCCATAATGAAAAAGATTATCAGTTTGTTTTAAAAGGTAAAAATACGGAAAATGTTGTTCCTTTGTTCACCTGGCTTTCCACGCTAATGGTACCGTTATGATCTTCAACGATCTTTTTGACATAGCTCAATCCTAATCCAAAACCTTTTGTATCATGGATATTCCCGGTAGGGACCCTGTAGAACTGGTCAAATATTTTTTTCTGATGTTCTTTTGAAAGGCCGACTCCGTTGTCCCGGACATGGATCAATATTCCTTTCGGATTGTTTTCGGTTTTAATATATATCAGAGGGGCTTCTTTACTATATTTTATGGCATTATCCACAAGATTTGAGAAAACATTGGTAAGGTGGATTTTATCTATGGGAATAACAGACTTATCAGCATTGAAATCGTACACGATCTTTCCGTTCTTGTTTTCTATCCTTATCGAGAAGTTTTGGATAACATTGGTAAGGATATCATGAATATCCGTTTCTTTCTTTTTAAGTTTCACACGGCCACGTTCGAAAACAGCCATCTGTAACACTTTTTCTACCTGATGACTTAATCTATTGGTTTCATCTTCAATAACCCGGGCGATATGATCAATGTTTTTATTATTGTTGGCAATGCTTTTGTCTTTAAGCATCTGGGATGCAAGGGAAATGGTTGAGATAGGTGTTTTTAATTCATGGGTCATATTATTTACGAAATCCGTTTTGATATCTGTTATCCTTTTTTGTCTCAGGATGATATAAAGTGTCCCTAAAAAGACTACCATAAAAAAGAAGGTCAGTGCTATGGAAAGGTATCCGATCCATCCCAGCGAACGGACCAAGTATTTGTGCTCATCGGGGAAATAAAGGATCAGTGAATTATCTCGGGGGGCCACATCATTGGGAAACAACGACTGTTCAAAAGAATTGACATATTTATGTTTTTCCTCGTACCCCGGGGTTTTATATATGATCTTCGAATGATTTTTTATAATGGCAAATTCAAAAGATTGTCTGATACCATATTTGGTTAGTATTTTTTTAATGAGATCAAAAAGTTCAACGGGATGTATTCTTTCCTCAATGCCTGGGGGTGTTTTGGACAGTTTTTTAAGGATGTTTCTTACAATGAGGGTTCTATTGGCCTCTATGATATTGAATTTATTTTTTTTGTTTGCTTCGTTCAGGATCCCATTAATACGACCTTTTAACAACAGGGTATCTCTGGAAGAATAATTGTTATTCAGAATAATAGTCCTCTGTCCTGCAAGAGGCATAGCATTACGGGGGATTTGGGATTGCGGGATTAGTTTTTCCGGTTTGACTCCTGAATCAGGATATTGGCTGATTTGTCCCGACTCAATGTGAATATTCCGGATAACAATATCGTAAATTTCCTTTTTTTCCAGCTGTGAAATAATTTCCTTAAAAGCTTTGTTTACTGTTTGCCTGAACTGGTGACTTTTGACCTCCAGGGCATGATTTAACCAGTAAATCTGGATCATGACAAGAGCCACCATCCCTACAGCCATAATTCCTGTTAATATCCATATAGCCTTTTTATTCATAATCTTACAAAGGTAACTCTTTCACTTTTACTCCCCGGTCTTTTAACAATATTTAACATCCCTTAACTCTTGTTAAAAGAATTACCTGTTATCTTTGTAGTGTTCAAAATTTAATAAAGGTTTTTTGAAACATTTTTTAAAATTATACGTTAAATTAAGTAGAAAAATAGAAAGTAAAAAGAATAAGATTGGCACGGTAATTGCATTTTTATAGAACAAAAGCAGTAGGTTTTTGGTTTAGGTTAATAAAAGGGTTAATACGGAAAAAGCAGGTGAATTTTCACCTGCTTTTTTTTAATATTCAATCAAATTGCAGAGAGTCTGCAGCTTGATACTTTTCGGGATTTAGGGGGAAGCAGGTATAAACCACAGGAATATTTTTTAAATGATTTTGCAGATTGCGAATAAATTCTTCTCCGGGATTTGGCGTAATATGCAGGAGAAAGTCAATATTTTTTAGTTCATTTAAAAGGAAACCGTTTTCAGAGCGGTTTGAGATAAGATGCCAGGTGAGCATTTTTTTTTCATCTTTCCAGATAAATACCGGGAAAAACAGATCTGTATTTTTCCTGGAAATATGAAAATCAGTTGAACGGGTAAAATAGGTTCCCAGTTTCCGGTTTAAGATCCAGCTTAAATGATATCCTTTTTCATGCGAGGCGATGGCTGTCAGATGATAATCACGGTCGGGTTCAAGGAGGAGACGATGTTTTTTTGTTTTCACCATGATATAAATTTATCAAGAACTTATCCTGCAGCATGGATTTCTTCCCAAGCTTTTTGTGCTGCTTTTTGTTCTGCTTCTTTCTTGGAATTTCCGGTTCCCTCACTAAGGATGCTGTTGTTCGTTTGTAATAATGAACGGAATATTATTATTCCCTTGGCGTTGTAATTTTCGGTAGTAGCAAAAAATATTTTTTTGTGATTTTTTTGTGCCCAGTTCAGCATCATGCTTTTAAAATCCGTTTCCGTTTTCAGGATATCAGGAAGGTCAATATATTTTTTAAATAGGATCTGATGAAAATACTGCTGAGTCTTTTTATAGCCGTGATCCAGGAATAAGGCTCCTATAAAAGCTTCAAATACATCTCCGAAAATATGCTTATACTGATTTTCAGAATGGAAAGTGTATTGTACAAGTTGATCCAGCTTTAGTTTCAGGGCGATATCGTTAAGGGAGCTACCATTTACGATTCTGGACCGGAATTTGGAAAGTTCTCCTTCATTTTTTTCGGGAAACAGACGATACAAATGTTCGGAAATAATGGTGTTGATTACGGTATCACCAAGAAATTCCAGTCTTTCATTGTTAATGATTTTTCCGGATGAGGGTAAAGATTGGGAGCGCGTAATGAAGGCTATCTGATAAAGGGTGATGTTGCGGGGAGGAAAAGGGAGCAGTTTTTTTATTTGCATATGAAACCCCTTCTGGTTGGGCAAAAGGGGTTTGGTATGTTTTAAACGAAAAGTCAACACCGTGTTAAGACTCAAATTTTTTAAGGATGATGGAAGCGTTATGACCTCCAAATCCGAAAGTGTTGCTTAAAGCTACTTTTACTTCTTTTTTTTCTGCTTTTTTAAATGTGAGATTGAGTTTGGGATCTATTTCGGGATCGTCAACGAAGTGATTGATGGTGGGAGGGATGATCCCTTTCTGGATAGTCATGATACTGGCAATTGCTTCAGCAGCTCCTGCAGCACCAAGGAGGTGTCCTGTCATAGATTTCGTGGAGCTGATGTTTATTTTGTAAGCGTGTTCCCCAAAAAGTTTCCGGATAGCTTGTATTTCGGCGATATCCCCCCGGGGAGTGGCAGTTCCATGTACATTGATATAATCAATATCTTTTGGGGTCATGTTTGCATCATTAAGTGCTTCTTGCATGACCAAAGCAGCGCCCAGTCCTTCCGGATGAGGAGCCGTCAAGTGATAGGCATCAGCCGATAAGCCGGCTCCGGCCAGTTCTGCATAAATTTTTGCTCCGCGGGCTTTGGCATGTTCCAGTTCTTCCAGGATCAGTGTGCCGGCGCCTTCACCTATGACAAACCCATCGCGGGTTTTGTCAAAAGGCCGGGATGCTGTCTTGTACTCATCGTTGTTGGTACTGATTGCCATGATTGCATTGAATCCCCCGATACCGATCTTGTTGATAGGAGCTTCCGCCCCGCCGGTGACAAAGAGTTCAGCTTTTCCTAACCGGATATAATTGTAAGCATCAATGATAGCATTGGCAGCTGTGGAACAGGCAGATACCGTAGCAAAATTAGGTCCTCTGAAGCCATATTTTATGGAAATATGACCCGCTGCCATATCTGATATGATCTTTGGAATAAAAAAAGGGCTGAAACGGGGTGTGCCATCGCCTTCCACAAACGATTTAATTTCTTCATAGAAAGTTTGTAATCCTCCGATTCCCGAACCATAAATAACCCCAACACGATTGGGATCTATCGATGCCTGATCAATACCGGCGTCTTTTATGGCTTCATCTGTCGCAACAAGGGCAAACTGACAAAATAAATCAAGCTTGCGTAATTCCTTCCGATCAAAATGTTCTTTAGGGTCGAAGTTTTTTACTTCGCAGGCGAAATGAGTTTTGAATTTTGTGGTATCAAAACGCGTAATAAGGTTGGAGCCGCTTACTCCATTAGCCAATGCATTCCAAAAATCGGGTACATTATTGCCCAATGGGGTCAGCGCTCCTAACCCCGTGATTACTACACGTCTTAAAGTCATTTTACTTAACGTTTTCTTCAATGTACTTGATAGCTTCTCCGACCGTCGAGATGTTTTCTGCCTGGTCATCAGGAATACCAATGTTGAATTCTTTTTCAAATTCCATGATCAGTTCAACCGTATCCAGGGAATCAGCTCCCAAATCGTTGGTGAAACTGGCTTCAGGAGTTACTTCACTTTCATCAACTCCAAGTTTGTCAGCGATAATCGCTTTTACTCTTGATGCAATGTCTGACATAGTTTTAAATTTTTGATTACAAATAATTATAAATTATCGGTGCAAAGAAATGTATTTCAATAAAATTTTTCAAACAAATATATATTTTTTTATTTTACCCGATAAATAAGGTCATAAGATAAGAAAATATTTTAATTGTTTTTAGTTACATAAGTATCAAATAATGAGTAAAAAATGGAGATTGGCAATATTTGCTTCCGGTTCAGGAACAAACGCCCAGAATTTAATTGAACATTTTAATAAAACGTTCAATAAGGATATTGTATTGATAGTTACTAATAATCCGGGGGCTTATGTTATTGAGCGGGCAAAACGCTTGAGAGTGCCATGCAAGATATTTGACCGGGAGGATTTCAGGGAGGGGAAGGTCCTAAAGCAATTGGAAGAGAAAAAAGTAAATTTTATTATTTTGGCAGGTTTCTTATGGTTGGTTCCAGCAAATATCATACGTGCCTTTCCGGGGAAGATCGTAAATATTCATCCTGCTTTGCTACCAAAATACGGGGGAAAAGGAATGTACGGACATCATGTACATGATGCGGTGATCAGAAACGGAGAGAAGGAATCGGGGATTACCATTCATTACGTCAATGAAGAATATGACAAAGGGGATGTTATTTTTCAGGCTAAGTGTCCTGTAATGCCTGATGATACTCCTGAAATACTTGCGCAGCGGATACATCAGCTTGAATACAGGCATTTTCCCACTGTGGTGGAAAATTTGCTGGATGAATTGGAAGAGAAGGATTAGTTCACGACGACATTGATAATCCGTTTCGGGACAAAAATAACCTTTCGGATGGTTTTTCCTTCGATCCATTTTTGAGCTTGAGGAGTTTCTTTTACGGCTGTTTCCACTTCTTTCTGTGATAATTTCAAAGGCAGGGTAAGTTTAAATCTCATTTTTCCGTTAAAAGTTACCGGATATTCAAAAGTATCCTCTTTCAGCCATTTTTCATCATAGTCCGGCAGGTGAGCGAAGCTGATGCTTGGTTTATGACCCAGTTGTTTCCATAACTCTTCGGTGATCAAAGGGGCAAAGGGAGAAATTAGAATCGTCAGGGGTTCGAGGATATCCCTTTTCCGGCATCGAAGATTTGACAGTTCGTTGGTACATATCATTAGTGTGCTCACGGCTGTGTGAAAAGAGAATCGTTCTATATCATCCCTGACCTTTTTGATTGTTCGGTTCAGGATCTTCAGTTCCTGTTCAGCAGGTGGTTCATCCGTTACGTTAAACCGGTTTTCTTCGTCGTGAAAAAGTCGCCAGAATTTCTTGACAAACCTTGAGATGCCTTCAATTCCATTGGTATCCCAAGGCTTAGATTGTTCGATGGGACCCAGGAACATTTCATACATGCGAAGTACGTCTGCCCCGTATTTGTCTATTAATTCATCAGGAGTTTGTACATTGTGTTTCGATTTTGACATTTTTTCGACTTCCCATCCGCAGATGTATTTTCCGTCTTCTTCGAGGATGAATTCGGCATCCTGAAATTCAGGACGCCACTGACGGAAAGCTTCCAGATCCAGCACATCGTTGTGGACGAGATTGATGTCCACATGAAGGGGGATGGACCATAGTTCGCGGTCTTTGATATTATGGGAAACGAAGATGGGTTTTAGTTTCCTGATCTTGTGATCATCAAAGAAAATCTTTCCTGGAGCGGTTTCATGGATTGCGCAGTTTATTTCTTCCACGATCTCATTGGTCATATAGATAATATCATGGATAGGCAGCAGAATGAGTCTTTTTCCGGTATCCTTGATATAATCCTTGTAGTAGCTCTCCAGTTTTTCCAGTTTTTCCTGGCTTTTTATCTCGACGATCAGTTTGGCTTTCTGGTGATAGAAGTCGAACCGACGGTTACCGTCGCGATAATTGCGAATTACATGTTCTGCCTCTCCGCTTTCCACAATCTTTTTCCAGAGCAGGTATTCTGCATATTTTTCTAGGTTGACACGATAGACAAAATTGGATCTTCCCAGGATCTTTCCCTGGTTGATCAGTTTGCGGAAAGGTTCTTCTTCTTTTGAAAGGCCCAGGTCAAAAAGAAATTTATTCCAGAAGCGGGAATAGATGAGATGACCCGTAGCATGTTCATCACCTCCAATATAAAGATCCACATTTCTCCAATAACTAACAGCTTCTTTTGAAAAATATTCCCGGTCATTATGAGGATCCATGTAGCGGAGATAGTAGCCGCTTGACCCGGCAAATCCGGGCATGGTATTTGTTTCAAGCGGATATCCTTCGCGTGACTTCCAATGTTGGGCTCTTGCCAGCGGAGGATCTCCTGTTTCGGTTGGAAGGTATTTATCTACTTCCGGAAGTTCGAGTGGCAACAGATCTTCGTCAAGGGGATAGGGAATACCTTCTTTATAATAGATGGGAAATGGTTCCCCCCAGTATCTCTGTCGGCTGAATATGGCATCGCGTAAACGATAATTCACTTTTCCGTAACCCCTGTTCTTTTTTTTCAGGAAATTGATGATTGCAGGGATTGCTTTGTTGACAGGCATATCGTTGATGATGCCCGAATTTATCAGGTAGCCTTCTTTGGAGTCATAAGAGTCTGTCCAGTTGGCAGGATCTTCCTGTTTTCCTTTTTCGCGGGTAACAACCTGAATAATGGGCAGGTTGAAATGACGGGCAAAGGCAAAATCGCGGGAGTCGTGAGCAGGAACAGCCATAATAGCCCCGGTTCCATAACCTGCCAGTACATATTCAGCTACCCATATAGGTATTTTGGCTCCGTTAACCGGGTTGATGGCATAAGCGCCGGTAAAAACACCTGTTACGGTCTTTACATCGGCGATCCGATCTCTTTCAGAGCGGTTAATAGCTTTATTAACATATTCTTTCACTTTTTCCCGGTGTTCCTTGGTAGTGATATCCTTAATGAAAGGATGCTCGGGGGCCAGTACCATGAAGGTGGCGCCAAAAAGCGTATCGGGACGTGTCGTGAATATTTCCAGTTGTCCCGGATAATTTTCGATATCGAAAAACACTACAGCTCCTTCCGAGCGTCCGATCCAGTTACGCTGTACTTCCTTAATAGATTCGTTCCAGTCTATGGTTTCCAGTCCGTCGAGCAGGCGTTGTGCATAGGCAGTGATCCGGAGGAACCATTGCCTCATTTTTTTCCGTTCTACCGGGTGCCCCCCCCGTTCGGAGTAACCGTCTTTGACTTCATCGTTGGCCAGGACGGTCCCTAATGCAGGGCACCAGTTTACCCAAGTATCGGAAAGATATGCCAAACGGTAGTTCATCAAAATTTTTTGTTTTTTCTTTTCGGAAAAATGGTTCCATTCATCTGCGGAGAAAGGTTCTATAGGCGAAGAAGCTGCCCTGACGTTTTTGTTGCCTTCCCGTTCAAATATTTTTATAAGACGGTCAATTGGTTCGGCTTTATCAGTTTCCTGATTATACCATGATTTGAAAAGTTGCAAAAAAGTCCACTGTGTCCATTTGTAATAAGCGGGGTCGGAGGTAATCACTTCACGATCCCAGTCGAAAGAAAATCCCAATTTATTAAGTTGTTCGCGATATTTCTGAATATTCTTTTTTGTAGTGATGGCAGGATGGGTTCCTGTCTGGATGGCATATTGCTCAGCCGGTAATCCGAAAGCATCAAAACCCATCGGATGGAGTACATTGTATCCTTTGAGCCGCATATACCGCGCATAAATATCAGAAGCAATATATCCCAACGGGTGCCCCACATGCAGGCCGGCGCCCGAGGGATAGGGAAACATATCCAGGACGTAATATTTCGGTTTAGAAGGATCCGTTTCCGTTTTGAAGGTTTTGTTTTCCTTCCAGTAATCCAGCCATTTCTTTTCTGTTTCCCTGAAGTTATATTCCATATCAATACGTTTTGTAATATCAAAATGCGAAAATAGAAAAAGTTCATTAATAATTTTTTAAATTTGCATCTTGAATTAATTGGTCCCGTAGTTCAAATGGATAGAATGTCAGATTCCGGTTCTGAAGGTTGTGGGTTCGAGTCCCGCCGGGATCACAAAAAAAGGCCGGAAAACTTCCGGCCTTTTTTATGAAAAACTATCTGATCTCATTCAATTTTATTGGTTTTAATAGATGAGTAGCTGATCTTCAGTGCATTTGCGCGTCTGAGAGCTTGTTTGATATCTGTAACAATCCCCATTTTTGTGTTTTCATCCACTTTCATGGAGACTGTTAATTTATTGCGGTCAGCTTCGTTTAACTGGTCTTTTTCCTGGGCTATAAAGTCCTGGATGTCTCCAACGGTTCTAAACTGGTCATTTAACTGGATACGGGGTTCGGTTCCAAACATTTTTTGAAAGCGCGGGAGAGGTTTTCCTACATAGATAAATGAAACCAGGGATTTTTTCTCAAGTTTTTTAGCTTCCGTTGCTTCAGGAACGTGGATATTTACTTTCAGATCCACCTCTCGCATCACTGTTGTGACCATAAAGAAAAACAAGAGCATAAAAATGATGTCGGGCAGGGAAGCTGTGTTGATCTGGCCGACGGTTCTTTCTTCTTCATTTGGACGAAATTTCGATTTCATTATTATTTTCCTCCTCCAACATTTTTAGGTTCAGCTTCAGAGATAGCTACCGGATAGTACTTTTTAATGGCCTCTTGTTTGTCCTTATCGAGATCGTCATAGTCCATACCGAATTTTGACCTGGCCAGCTCATTTCGTAACTCATCCTTGGCAGCGATCAATTCATTTTGAACTTTAATATAAGTTCCATAAGATGTACCCCGGTCGTTTTGCAAAGAGATAACCGGATTTTTGGTTACGAACACATGGCCAAAGAATGGAATATCTTTCCATTCTTTTTCAGGAAGATCATCTCTGTTTTCCGGGTTGGCGATAAAATCCCTAGCTGCCTGCCGCAGTTGATGAATATCCATACGTTTTCCTTCGACAAGAAGCTCATTGTCCTTATTGATCAGCACAACAAAGACATTTCTTTCTTTGATCTTATCATTGGTTTTCTTTTGATTTTTCTCCGGCATAGGCGGTAGCAACCTCATCAGTCCTGTATCTACATCCATTGTGGTAGTGACGAGGAAGAAAATAAGAAGAAGGAAAGCTATGTCAGCCATAGATCCTGCATTGATCGGTTGTAACTTACGTGCCATGGTTCATATCCAGCTTAAAATAAAAAATAAGTTATTTAAATAATTTGGTAATCTCTACATAGAGAATTGTCAGGAAAGCGATACCTGCCAGCAGATAAGCGGCTATCAGACCCGTACCGACCCATTTGAGGACCGGGGGAGTGTTGCCACTTCCTTCGTAGCCGGGCATATTCAGTGGTTGATCCGATGCAAGTATATAAGAAACCCCGAAAAGAATCGCCAAAGCCAATAAAGAAATCAATGCTCCTTTGAAAGCTTTTTTATTTGTGAAGATATTTATGAACGAGAATAACAGAGTAACCACTACTGCCAGACCAAACAGGATATAGGACCACCAGAGTGCAACATTCGTAGCTGCGGGTTCTTCAAGGGTTGTTCCTGCAGTTCCTGGCATCTTGGGTCCAAAGTAGAACCACCCCAGTAGCACCACGGAAATACCCATGATAACCCATAATATGATTTTGACAATGGTTTTAAGTGTACCAGACATGATATTTCTTATTTATTTTTAGCATTATGTTTTATCAGCATGTCAATCAGTGAGATGGAAGCATCTTCCATCGCTACGGTGATGCTGTCGATCTTGGACAGGATGTAATTATAAAATATCTGCAGGATGATAGCTACGATCAGACCGGATACCGTAGTGATCAAAGCAACTTTAATACCGCCTGCTACCAATTGGGCAGATACTGCACCTGCTACCTGGATTTTATCGAAAGCGTCGATCATACCGATGACCGTTCCCATAAATCCAAGCATGGGGGCAATGGCGATAAAGAGTGAAATCCAGGAAAGGTTTTTCTCGAGCAGCCCCATCTGGACACCGCCATAGGAAATCACAGCTTTTTCGGCCATTTCTATCCCTTCATCAGCCCGGTCGAGACCTTGGTAGAATATGCTGGCCACCGGTCCGCGGGTGTTCCGACATACTTCTTTGGCTGCTTCAACACCCCCTGAATCAAGTGCATCCTCAACATTTTTGAGGAGTTTCTCGGTGTTGGTAGTTGCCAGATTAAGATAAATAATCCTTTCAATAGCTAGTGCCAGACCGAATATTAGAGTCAGCAGGATTGTCCCCATAAAGCCGGCACCCCCTTCGATAAACTTGGCTTTGATTTGTTTTAATAAAACATTTTGATTTCCCTGTTGTTTTTCACTGCTGACTGGTGCGGCAGCTTTTTGAGCAGTGGTATCAACAGAAGCTGAGTCGTTTTGAGTGACAGTAGTTGTGTCACTGTTAGACTCACTCTGGGCAACAGCAAAATTGGATGCTCCTAATCCCAGCATCCCGATGACCGCAACAAAAGCAAATAGTTTTTTCATAATGATCATGTACTTTTTAGTTAATAACGAAATCTTTATTTTGCAAAGTATTAAAATTTATTTAAGAAATCCAATATTTTTTTATTGCGGAGAGGAAGGGATTCGAACCCTTGGTACTGTTCCACACAGCACACACGCTTTCCAGGCGTGCACCTTCGGCCACTCGGTCACCTCTCCGAATATGTATGAAGAACAGTATCATTTTGAGGGCGCAAAATACAAAAAAAAGTTAAATTATTCACACATTTCTCCGCAAATTGATTTTTGTAGCATATTTTTTTTTTCGTTTGTTGAAATGTCCAGTCCGAGAATGAACATTAATTTGGTTAAAGCTGCTTCGTAAGTCATATCTTTTCCTCCTATCACCCCTACCTCTTTCAGTTTGTGTCCGGTCTCATATTGATCCATATCTACAGAGCCTGCTCTGCATTGTGAGATATTTAAAATGATACCTTCATTGTCGACGAAATTTTTTAATAGCGAAAGAAAATCCGGGGATGTAGGCGCATTCCCGGTGCCGTATGTTTCGATAATTATTGCTTTCAGGGAAGGGATCCTGGTGATCTCTCCGATGATCTGTGAGAACAATCCGGGAAATATTTTCAGAAACATGACACGGGTATCCAAATTCGTGATTAGCCTTAGTTTTTTTGTTGGATCGGTTTTTCGTACAGCATTTCTATTGTAATGAATATGTACACCGGTTTCCGCCAGCAGCGGATAATTAGGTGAGACAAAAGCATTGAATGTTTCAGCACTGAATTTTGTAGTACGGTTGCCTCTGAACAACTTATATTCGAAATAAATAGACACTTCGGGTACCATCGGTTGCCCGTGCTCATCAACAGAAGCGGCAATTTCAATAGAAGATATCAGGTTTTCCTTGCCATCAGTGCGTAATGTTCCGATTGGCAACTGAGAACCGGTCAATATAACCGGCTTCTGCAAATCCTGCAACAGGAAAGAAAGGGCAGAAGCGGTATAGGCCATGGTATCGGTCCCGTGCAATATCACAAAACCATCGTATACATTATAATATTCTTCGATCATGCTGCCCAGCCGCAACCAGAAATCCGGTTGTATTTCAGAGGAGTCAACCACAGGGTCAAAGGTAAGTGTGTCAATCCTGCAATCGAACTGATACAACTCCGGGATCTGATTGAGGATATGATCAAAATCTAAGGGTTTAAGCAATCCTGTCACAGGGTCGTTGACCATGCCGATAGTGCCTCCTGTATATATTAATAATATAGATCGGGATTTTTGTTTCATGTTGTTGTATTTTTTTGTTTATGTTTCATGCAGACCGGTCAGGTCAGTAAAAACAGGTTTTGTGCATTCCGGGTTGTAATTTCCGCAAGAGTTTCGGGATCCATAGAGAAAAGAACTGCGAGAAATTGTGCGATGAAGACCAGGTAGCTGCTCTCGTTACGTTTTCCTCTTTTTGGTGCCGGTGCCAGAAAAGGAGCGTCTGTTTCCAGCACCAGGTGCTCCGGTCCCAGGGGTAGCAAGGTGTCTTTCAGGGTGGAGTTCTTGAAAGTAACAATACCTCCGATGCCCAGAAAAAATCCTTTTTCGATGGCATATTCTGCCTGATTCCGTGTTCCGGTAAAACTGTGAAAGACACCTCCCGGCAGCTGCGGGAACTCTTCCAGGACGGAAAAGATAAGGGGTAATGATTCCCGTGAATGGATGACCAAAGGCAGGTTGAAGCTGAGGGCCCATTCAATCTGCTGGCGGAAGGCTTCCGTTTGTTCTTTCCGATATGTTTTATCCCAGTACAGGTCGATTCCTACTTCACCGATACCGACATATGAGCCTTCTTTCAAGTGAATGTATAATTCATTTAGTTGTTGCCGGTAATCTTCCTTTACCGACGTGGGATGCAATCCGATCATGGGATAGCAGTGACGGGGGAAAGCTTTGGCTAATTTCAGCATGGGAGTCAGAGTGGAAAGATCAATGTTTGGCATAAGCATTTTATTCACGCCTGCCCAGATTGCTGCTTCAACTACCTCTTGACGGTCTGTTTCAAATTCCGGCAGGTAGAGATGCGTATGAGTATCTATAAGATTCATATTAAGTGTATAGGACAAAATTATAAAAAAGGGACAAAACGCCCCTTTTTTATTTTTATTATGGTATGATGATCGATGATTAGACGATTCCCTGAGTCAGCATGGCATCGGCTACTTTTATGAAACCTCCGATCTTAGCTCAATTGAGTATTTTACCCACCCGTTTTTTTCTTTTCCATAGGTTATGCAGGTAGTAGGGATGTCTTTCATATTAGTAACAGAATATTGATATTTTGGAGATAATAGGTGGTTGGGAAAAGAAATGTCTTATAATAGATCGATAATCAGGCCAGATAGCGGTATATGTTTCCCGGGAGGATGGTGATCAAACCGGCAAATTCAAGGTTTAGCAATATGGAAGAAACCTTGCTCACGGAGATGTTGGCCAGTACAGCCAGCTGGTCTACTGAGATTTCTCCGTGTTTTTTGAGAATACCAAGCAGTTTTTTTTCTTCTTCGTTCAGTTCGGCAAAGAGTTCTTTCTGAACATCATTTTTGTTTGGGGGAGAGGTTTCCCATCCCATGAGATAAGCGATATCTTTTCCTGATTCTATGAGAGCCGCTTGGTTTCTTTTGATCAGTTGGTTGCATCCTTGTGACCAGGTATCTGACGTCCTACCGGGGAGTGCAAACACATCTCTGTTGTAAGAGTTTGCCAGGTCGGCTGTTATCAGTGCACCTCCTTTAATTCCGGATTCCACTACCAGGGTGGTGTCAGCCAGTCCGGCTATAATACGGTTTCGGGCGATAAAATTTCCTTTGTCGGGGATCTGGGAGGTAGCGAATTCCGTCACCAGGGCTCCCCGGCTCACAATTTCCCGTGCCACCTGCCGGTGTATGGCGGGATAGATCATGTGAAGCCCATGGCCCAAAACAGCAACGGTTTGCAGTCCGTTTTTCAGGGCTGCCTTATGGGCACATACATCTATACCATAAGCAAGGCCACTGATGACTAAAAGATCGGGGAAGAAGGCAGCCAGTTCTTCGACGATCTTTTTACATTGCCCGATACCATAGGAGGTGGCATGCCTGGTTCCGACAATGCTGATGATTCTTTTTGTATCCAGATTTGTATCACCTCGTATGTAAATGATTACAGGGGCATCTTCGCATTGTTTCAGGCGCATAGGATAGTCGTCATCCAGAAACCAGGCAGTCCGAATATGATTGTTTTTCACAAATTCATACTCCTTTTTTGCTGCTTCCAAGGCTTTTTTACGCTGGGAGTTTGTGGCGGGATGGGATCCGACACCGGGAATCTTCTCAAGGATCTTGGAAGATTCGGTAAAAAAATTTTCCGCCGATCCCACATGCGCTAATATAGATCGCGTGCGTATAGATCCTATCCCGGGCAGAAGGCTTAATGCGATTTGATAAACCAGAGCATCCATAAATAATTAGATCACACCCAGATCGAGCATGGCATTGGCAACTTTTAAAAAACTGGCAACATTGGCTCCTTTGACATAATCGACATATCCGTCCGGTCTTTTCCCGTATTTTACACAGGCATGGTGGATATTACTCATGATATGGTGCAGCCGATTATCCACCTCCCGGGCAGTCCAGTTCATTTTCAGGGCATTTTGTGACATTTCCAGGCCAGAGGTGGCTACACCTCCGGCATTGGATGCTTTTCCGGGGGAAAATAGTAATTCATAATCCTGGAAGAGTTCAATAGCTTCAGGTGTACAGGGCATATTGGCTCCTTCAGTCACGCATATACATCCGTTATTGATAAGGTGTTTGGCATCTTCTTCATTGAGTTCATTTTGTGTAGCACAAGGCAGCGCCACATCGACCTTTACTTCCCAGGGATGTTTTCCTGGGATGAACTCTACTCCGTCAAACTTGTGGGCATAGGGTTCGACAATATCTTCGTTGGTAGCACGTAGTTCCTGCATATAGTCGATTTTCCTGCCCGAAACACCGGCCGGATCATAGATGTATCCGTCAGGACCAGACAGCGTGACCACTTTGGCACCCAGTTCGGTAGCTTTTTTGACAGCACCCCAGGCCACATTTCCGAAGCCCGATATGGCAATGGTCTTGTTTTCCAGTGTTTCTTTCCGTGTAGCTAGCATTTCCTTGGTGAAGTAAACCACACCATATCCGGTAGCCTCGGGCCGGATTAGGCTGCCGCCCCAATTCAATCCTTTGCCGGTAAGAACTCCTGTATGTTCATGAGTCAGTTTTTTATACATACCATAGAGGTATCCGATTTCCCGGCCTCCTACTCCGATATCTCCGGCAGGAACATCTGTTTCAGGACCGATGATCTTCCAGAGTTCCAGCATGAAAGACTGGCAAAAGCGCATGATCTCATGCTGGGATTTTCCCTTAGGGTTAAAGTCACTTCCGCCTTTGGCACCCCCCAGGGGAAGCGTAGTCAGGGCATTTTTAAATATCTGTTCAAATCCCAGAAATTTCAGTATGCTCAAATTTACACTGGGGTGAAAACGGAGACCTCCTTTATAGGGGCCCAAAGCATTGTTAAACTGCACACGATATCCCAGATTAATGTGTACGTTTCCTTCATCATCCGTCCAGGGAATTTTAAAGGTGAGTACCCGGTCGGGTTCAATCAGCCTTTCGATAATGCCGGCCGATTGAAAGTGGGTGTTGCGGTTATATACTTCTTCGATGGATTCCAAGACTTCCCTGACAGCCTGAAGATATTCTTTTTCCCCGGGATGTTTCTGTTCTAGCCTGGATACAATTTCTTCTGTTTTCATAATAGGATTAATTTTAAGTTTAGTGCAAAGCTAGGGATTCGTATTTCCCAAAAAATATGATTTTTTTCATCTGTTTAAAAATTTTTATTTTATTAGTAATGAAGAAAATAAAAATTTTCTTCACCTCTGTAACCGGTTACTCACAGTAAAACTGTTCGTGAGCTCGCTTTGCTCGGTTCACTCTCCCATGAATTTTTTTAATCATTTCTATTTGTGAATTTTTGATTAAAAAAATTCATGTTCGTTTCATATTATAAAAACTTAAAAACCTGTTATATAACACTAGTTTTTCTTGCCATAAGCCTGGACAGGGATACCATTATTTTTTTCTGGTCCTCTTTGGGCAGGCCATTTATGTATATTGGAGGATATTTGGCTATTTTGTTGTTGATATACTGATAGATGATTAGTGCTTTGCGAAGTCGGAATAAACTTTCCCTGATTTCGGCTCTGAAAAAATCCTTTTTGGGGATGTGGAAGGTTTTCTTTCCCGAAGTAAAAAAACCGATGGGATAGGTTTTGATGACAATTTTATCTCCGTCATCCGAATAGTATATATAATGGAATTTCAATATAGCAGGATATAATAAAACGGCAACATAAATAATTCCGAATATAACCGTATAACAGTCCTTAGGTATATCCGGCGTCAGATTTTCATAAAAACGAGTTAAATAAATGGAATAAACAATAAATACATAAATAATAGTGCTGATCAGGTGCCTCAGCCAAGTGATAATGTGAAGATGTTTATTCTCGATAGTCATATATCAGGTGTATAACACTAAGTTTTCGAATTTATATCCAAACCTACATAAATTTTTTCATCTGTTAAAAATAGTGAAGAAAATAAAAATTTTCTTCACCCATGTAAGCGGTTACTTACAGAAAAACTGTTCGCGAGCTTGCTGTGCTTGGTTCACTCTCACAAGAATTTTTTTAATCATTTTCCTGTGTGAATTTTTGAATGAATCTCCCCGCTTCAGGCAGACAGGGTATCATCGTGGGGTTGTTAATAATATTTTTGCCGCTAACGGCGGGAAATTTACTCCTCCTTTGTCCATCCCCTGACGGATTGTCCGCCTTTTGGCGGATTAAAAAAATTCATGTTCGTTTTATGTAAATAT
>DRPN01000141.1 GCA_011374625.1 Bacteroidota bacterium | reverse complement strand
TGCATCCTTATATTTATCCGGTAGTGAATGATAGATTTTGTCTACTTGTTTAATCAGCGTATCATATGCATCGATCCTTTTTTGTGCTTCATCATTATAATTGTCTATACTGAACCATTCCCATGACAACTCATCATTTCTTCCATTGTACATCACCATGTTTTCAGGACGGCGGGCATAACCGAGTTCATAATGTTTCATCAAAATGTCAGCTATACAGGAAGCATACTTTTCCCCGAACTCACGTGTGGCCCATGCTTTAAGGAATTGACAGGTGGTATGTTGATCCCATGATGAGATGTCCCAGGCAAGCTGCATAAAATATTCGATATTTATTTCTGCAGGTTTAATATCACCCACATTGACGACCCATAATTTTTTTGCATTGTAATCATATGCCTTCTTCATCTCAAACCATGTCAGGGCAAGGGGAGTCGTGCAGGTCCATGTATAAGCCGTAGTAGCTCCGTTCAGCCATTGGAAATGGTAATAGATACCGGATCCGCCTGAACGCTGTTGCTCTTCAGCATTTGGTAACTGTCTGATATTGCCAAAGTTGTCATCCGGCCAGCATATTGTTATGTCCTCTGGCAGATCCAGCCCCTCGTTATATACTCCCAGTATTTCCGAATAAAGTAAAATGAATTGAGGGACCTTTGTAATATCCTTATTAACCCAATTACGAAGTATACGGCGCTGATCTTTTATTATTTGATTAAGAACCGGTACATTTATCTCCGGGCTCGATTCATCATCTTTACCTCTTTTCCCAAGGGAATACATATTCTCATATTTTCCATTTATTTTAATTCTGTTTTCCCAGTATTTATATATATGATCACGGTTCTTAACGTAATTCCATGGTTCATCAGGGTATTCCCTGTCCCAGTTAGCCCCGGCAATATTGCTGCATAACATTGGTTCTCCTGAGGAAGCCACTATCCCGTACTTATCGGCGATCACCTTGTTTTCCTCATAGCAGTTGAATGGTTTGGTTTGCTGATGCATGGCTGTCCAGATGATATTTGCCTTTAGGCGTAGAAGCAATTCAAAAATCTTTGCGTATGTTTTGGGACCAAGTCCTTTGCCCTCTTCGGGAGCAAAGGTATACAAGGCCCATGGGCGAAGGCCCCACATTTCATCATTGATGAAAATCCCACGGTACTTTACCGATGGTGATTTGAGTATGTATCTGCCGGCCTTAATATAGATTTCATCTCTTTTTTCCGGAGGTACATCTGCAAAAAAATACCAGGGAGATACACCTATCTGTTTGGAAAGTTCAAATATACCGTAGGCAGTTCCTCTCCGGTCACTTCCTGCAATTACAAGACCTTTCTTTATTCCCGGAAGCGGGTTGTCAATGATTTGGGTGAGACAGCTTTCCCATTTTCCTCTTATCCCTTGTACATCAATTTTACCACTGGCAACAAGCTGTTTTATAATCCGGCTCTCATTTATGGATCCTATAATAACACAAGATTTTGCAGCATCGGAGGGGTTATTGATGAACAATGGTCTTCGTCCGGTAACACGAAGAACATCATCAGCAAAAATTCCGGCACATAACCTGACTGTCGCGTTATCTTTTTTATCTACCAGAATAGTAGCCAAATCGTTCCCGGATACAAGTGAAAAATCCTTTTGGCCAGGATTTTTAATGATTATCGATTCAGGAAAAGCGGTGGATTGAGCAATTAAACCGGTTATTATACCATTGAAGAGAATTAGCAAAAGAAATTTACGTTTCAAATACTTTTGTGATAGTTTCATTTAAAGAATATTATCTTTGTGATAAATACGTATATGTCAGAATATGAATAGTATATGCAATCTTATCGTTATTTTGTCTGATCGGCAGGATTTACTTCTATTTCCCATATACCAGGCCTTTTACTTGCCTTGTTTATATATAGCCTGAGGGCATTTGCCGTTACCGGTTTATCAAGAATGATGACAAAATTCCTTCCGATCGTTTTTCCTTCTGATATGATATTCATGAATTCCTTATCAGGCTTATATACGATGACCGGTTTGGTTTGCCGGCGTGGTGTATACTGGTAGGTTTTATATCCTGCTTCCAGGTACCACGACCGGATATGACCTCCACTTTCCATCCATTCATCAATAACAATCCTTTGGAATGTAACCGGTTTTTTCCAGATAAGCTCTACCCATCCGCTTGTATCTCCTTCGGCTGCTTCCCAGGCTTTGAAGCTCAATCCGTCATTGACGCCGTCCGGTCTTCCATAGCCGTTCTGGTCTCCCCAAAAATAAATGCTGGAGGCGGATGCTTTGGCTTCGGGGGCAATGTTTATCCTGTCGGGTCCCTGAACTTCTACAAGCAGGCTGTCGGTATATACGTTCGCATCTTTACTTTCAAGCGTTAACCAGGTGGACCATGTTTGTTCCGGTTCGAGAACATCGGGATTGATCTCAAATGAAAAACTTGATTCTCTGTGGTTTTCCTTTATTTTAATGTTCCTGTCATTTTTTCTAATCTTCCAATGAGCAGGTCCGTGAATGAGATTCACCGGAATCTCAACCGTTTTACCGGGCGCGGTCTGTACCAGTTCGGATCCAAAACTGACGGAGGTGTTATCATCCGGCTTAAATGAGAGCAGCCATACAGTTTTGGTTTGTTCCGGAATGATTCTCACTTTGGCAATTCCGTTTCTACTGAGTATCGTTGTGATACCATCGGACGCCGATGCCATCTCCAGCGTATAACCGTTTGTTTGAAAGGTCATTTCATAGGGTTGCTGACAGATCAGTTTACCGGATTCCCCTTGAATAATCCATTCAGAGCCTTTTTTGGTGTAGCTCATTTTTTCAATATCGATTCCACCCTGGGTATAATGCCGGTTGGTGGATAGCAGTACAGGCCGGTCAGTTCTAACCGGTACGATATTAAAGCAGTGTGCATCAATCGCTTTCATATTTCTTTCAATTGTATCGTTTCGGCTGAATTTTCCGAGGTATTTTTGATTCCAGAAATCAAAAACATATACCTGGTCTGAGGTCAGAGCCAGTCTCCGCAGATCAAGTGATTTCCTGAGGTCCTCTTTTGCGTAGTTGTTAAGTGCAACCACATCCCAGCTTCCCCACGGTTTTGTAATTTTGAGATCGAAATGATCATATTTTTCCGGATCGTTTATCTTGTAAAGATTTGCCGGGATACTTTCGATTGTCGGAAGTGTTTTTTGCCAGACTTCAAGAATTTTATCAGGTACTTTTGTCCAATGATCATCCGTAACATAAGGCTGGCCGAGAAGGGACCGTCCCAGAAAATTAAGGCGGGCCCGGGAAACCGTTGAGGCGTACATATTGGCAGCACCGTCAGGATCGCTGTACCAGGCGACATTATTTAGATAATTTTGCTTCACGGCAACCCTGCTGATCACCTGATCTTCCTGCTCGGTATCACCACCCACACGCGATCCGTTCACAATATCAATTCCTTCAAGCGGAATACCCCAGGAGGTATTGATATATTTATCCGGACCCAGAACAGAACGGATGATGTGTAAGCCTCTTCTGACTCCATCCACGCCCTCACCGTCGACAGATCTTTTGTAAGCACTAAGCACGGCCGGTATTCCGTCTATTTTGAAATAATCATAATTCCATGTTTCACTGATTTGTCTTACAAAGCCGGCAAACCAATGCTCAACAGCTCCTTTATTATTTACGTTCAGGACTGCTGAGTTGTAATGGCGGACATCATCATAGCTGAGTCCTGAAAATGTGATGACAGGGCTCCCGTCAGCTTTGTGGATGAACCATTCCGGGTGGGTCTCGGTTTCTTTGTATGGTGCTACACTAAACGGAGCCATCCATATTCCGGGAATCAGGCCCTTACTGCGGATATAATCTGAAATATCCCGCATGTATTTCGGATCGTCGATCGGATAATTGTCATCGAGCTGAAAGACCATTTCCCCGGCATAAGGAAGCAGGTTTTTTGATACCCAGTCGATATTTGGATAAAGCCACTCTTTGCGTTGCGCAAAATCCGGCCGGTTATATTTACCTTCAATGCCGACCCAGGTCATGGCAAGAGCCGGAGCCTTTTCAAAATAGCTTCTTTTTTTTACGGGGGCATAATAGGTTATTCCCAGATCATCCCTGTAGTAATGCCGGATCAGTTTAATCGTACAAAGGTTCTCCCCGGATTTTGCGCTGGCTTTCAATTGCCACTGATAAAAATAATCCCATGCAGCTTTCCCTTCTGACTCAATCTGCACAGCCAAATCTTTGAGAGGGTCGAAGATGGATTTTTGACCTGGTATTTCGGTTTTTCCTAACGATTGAATGAGGGTCTGACGATCGTTTGTTTTTTCATTGATGAGCATGGCGGCCATGGTCCGGTCGGAAAGAGGAGCTCTGGCATTCATGAAAAATTCTCCGGGGAATTCGCCAACAGCTTTGAAAATCAGTACTGAATCTCCTTGCAATTCTGCTACAACCTTGAAAGAATTGTTGAAACCAATGACTAATTTATTTTCGGTAGCATTCTGAATTGTCCGGCTGATATCAGGATCATTTGTGGAGATTGAATCATGACCGTTCGTGTAGCTGATCATACCAGCTGACAAAATCAGTCCGTCCGCGGCATCATAAAGTTCGTATGTTCTTGTTCCTTCGTTAAATACCAGTTTCAACCGGTGGTCAGAGATGGAAGGATTATCCGTGATCTCCTGACTTTTAACGTTACTAACGTTGGCAAACAGGATAATTATCAGTGCTGTCAATACTTGGATGGCTCTCTTCATTATTTTATTGATTAAAGAAAGGGTTTAACATAAGTTTTCCATGCCCATTCATTCCAGGCTTTGGTTAATTCTTTTACTTTTTCGGGATATTTTTTAATACAATTATTCATAAATCCAGTCTAAAAAGGCCATAGGCAAAAATAAGATTTTAATTTCATATTCAATGGTTCATAAACCATGTTTGTAATGCATTGTATATCAGTTAACCAATAACTTATCGATAATATTGTAACTATCAGATATTCAATATGTTACATGTTTCTTGCGGAACATATATATTTGAATGTCAGCTAAATAAAATTTGTGTTTGTTTTGGAAAGGAAAAACACATATGACATATTCAAAACAAACAACCAAACGGGATTATTCAATTTTACCCGGAAGGTGGACATGGCTTTTCACCAGCCACTCATGATCCTCATCTGAAAAGGTGGACAGAAGACTGTGAGACGTGGCTGAGATGGATAGATGAGAGAAGTCAGAAATAATAAAGCAATAAGTATTAAGTAATAAGGCAATTGCGACAGGCTAAGTCCTGAAAAAAGGGGATACGGAGCCTAAGTTCTTTGAAACCTTTTGATGAAGAAACCTTTTGAAGAAACCCTGTAGGTAACCACTCCTGTCCGGTAAAGGTTAGCCGACAGCCGGAAGAGAACTTTGCACATTTAGTTATACACATGTACAAATCTTCCGTCAAAGGAGGTTTTGTACTGTTTCAGGGGATAGCGGGCCGGGCTATTGTCGGTGGGATAGCCATAGCCGGGCAGGACATATTCGGAATGGCAGTGGGGACATTCAGCGATAGCATCACCAGTGTTATCAATGACTACGGCTTGGTCTTTGGCTTCTTCAAAGGTACAGGTGCGGTCAAAGGCATAAAATTTGGTCTCAGATGCCCGGTAAACCAATATGCCATGGTTGTTGTACCCGGCCGACTCGCTGCCGGCATAACTGCTGGTAATAACCACCGTATTTCCCGGTGATAGCAGATCGTTAAACATCGGATCGTTAAGATCAAGGGTAAAATTAACAAACACATCCGGAATGATATTGTTATTACTGTTTTTACAACCTGAAAAGAAAATAAAAGGAACGGTGGTTACGAAAAAAATAATTACCTTTGAATGGAGGATACGGATTATTTTTTGCATGAAGAGAACCCTTTAATTTAGAACGCAAAATTAATGAAATTTTGTGTAAATAAATGGATATTGTGGGGATTGCTGATCCTGATCCCACTGGCTGCACCGGCCCAAAAAACAAAACACAGTTTGTTTGGGAAAAAGCGTACGGCAACAACTACCGGACCTGTCATAAAGAAGGGTAAGAAACAAAAAGAGGGTGAAAAAGTTAAAAAGAGGCAGAAAAAGGAATATGAGAAAGCCCGCAAAAAAGAAATAAAGCGTCGTTTTAATATGCAAACCAAGGAGACGCAGGCACGCATGAAGCAGACAAAAAAAGAGGCTAATCGATTTAATAAAGTGAATAAGGAACCTTTTATTAAAAGGATCTTGTCACAAAAAGGGAAAAAGAAAAAACATAAAAAACCTAAAAAAAAATAAGTCATGGATGATAAATGGGGGACTTTGATATATCTTATTATCCTTGTGGTCATCGGTGTGGCCGGGGCATTAAAGAAAAAGAAACAACAGCAGGAAAAAAAAGCATCTGCCGGGGAAAAAGAGTCTGCATCTGTTTTTGAAAAACTCATTACGGGAGCAGGTATTACAGATATGTTGCTGGAGGATGATGAAAAACAGGATATAATGAGTAACCAGGACCTGGCGGGAGATCAGGATATGACCGAAAAGCAGGAGGTGTCTGAAAGGAAAGGAAAATACGGGCCTGCGCCGGAAAAAGAAAAAATACCTGTAAATGAAAGAGAAAGTTATAATTGGGATACGGAGGGATATTTTTTGTCCCCGGAACATGAAGAGGAGTTTGCTTTTTCCGGCGCGGATAAAGGAAAAGCAACGGCTTATGCAACGCAGGAATATATTGGTAGCAATTATAAACAAAAAGAAAAGATATCATATCTGGAAGAGATCATGGAAGATTTTGATCCCCTGAAAGCAATAATATATTCTGAAATTCTTGATCGTAATTATTTCTGAGACACATTTTTAATTATCCCAAGTTTTATGAATTGAAAAATTCAACCAGGCGAATAAAAATACATATTATTTTTAGAGGAATGCAGCCTTCGGCTTATGCGCAACAGAGCCATTTACAATAACTCTGTTGCGCAATTTGGGATTATATTAAAAAAGTTATTACCTTTGTGTCATAAGAAAAAATTTCATGGATTTAGAATTTAAAGAGTTCCAGGAAACCGGAATTCTTTTTGTTTTTATCTTGTTGGTACTAACTAAAAGGTAAACATATGGCAGAAGTTTCTTACATAACGGAAGAAGGATTGCGAAAACTTAAAGAAGAGCTGGAACATCTGAAAAAGGTGGAGCGTCCGGCTATTTCCCGTCAGATTGCTGAAGCACGTGACAAAGGGGATTTGTCGGAGAATGCTGAATATGCTGCAGCCAAGGAAGCTCAGGGGATGCTTGAACTAAAAATATCTAAATTAGAGCAGGCAATTATTAATTCGAGGGTGATTGATGAGTCGAAGATCAATACTTCAAGTGTGCAGATCATGAACAAGGTTAAGATCAAGAACCTGACCAACGGTCAGCTGATGGAGTACATTCTGGTTTCGGAAAGTGAAGCGAATTTAAAAACAGGGAAACTTTCTGTTAAAACGCCTATTGCCAAAGCCCTGATTGGGAAAAAGGTGGGTGATCAGGTTGAGGTAACTGTGCCCTCTGGGAAAATTTCATTGGAGATCGTTGACATATCCCTATAAAACACAAGGCTATGAGCTCTATATTTACTAAAATCGTTCAGGGGGAGATTCCTTCCTATAAAATTGCTGAGGATGACCGTTACTATGCTTTCCTGGACATTCATCCGCTGGCTGAAGGGCATACCCTGGTGATCCCTAAACAGGAAATTGATTATTTATTTGATCTGGATGATGACCTGCTGGCGGGGATGATGGTCTTTTCCAAAAAAGTGGCCCTGGCCATTGAGAAGGTGGTTTCGTGCAAACGTATCGGGATGGCTGTCCTGGGGCTTGAAGTCCCTCATGCACACATTCATCTGATCCCAATCAACTCGGAAGCCGACATTAGTTTCTCCCGCCCCAAACTCCGACTTACCGATGAGCAGTTCCGGGAAATAGCCCGGAAGATCAGGGAAGTGCTGTGACAATCAGTCGGTAATTCTATCTTTATTTTGCCGTATAAAATCTTTCCAGCTAATGGCATGTCCTGCCTGTGTGAGGCTCTGGTGCTGAAAATGGTGGCAGACGGCAGCGGCCAGTGCGTCGGTAGCATCCAGTTTGTCGGGCACTTCCCTGAAATGGAGAATATGCATGAGCATGGCAGAGACCTGTTCTTTCGAAGCATCCCCTTTGCCGGTGATAGCCATCTTGATTTTACGTGGCGCATATTCAAAGACAGGCAGTTCCCGGTGTAAACCGGCAGCAATGGCTGCTCCCTGGGCTCTTCCCAGTTTCAACATGGACTGAACATTTTTGCCGTAAAAAGGGGCCTCGATGGCTAATTCATCGGGGTGGTAGGAATCGATGAGGGAAAGTATCCTGTCGAAAATTCTCTTGAGCTTAAGGAAATGGGAAGCATCTTTTCGCAGGTTTATTACCCCCAGGGCAACGACAGACATCCGGTTGTCTTTGATTTCCAGGATACCATACCCGGTGAAGTTGGTTCCCGGATCCACCCCGAGAATTATTTTTTCTTTGACAGCCATAAACAGTAATTTACTACAAAGCGCCGATCTCGGCCCATATACCTTTCCATGCTGGGAGGATAGTCAGGGATTTTTTCTGTCCCGGATTCGGATATACTCCCGTTTCAATATATTCAATGGCATCATGCAGACGCGGCTCGTTTCGGTCGGAAAAAGAATAGTGTAAACCATCAGGAGCAAAATCATCTGCGGTAAGACCGTTAAAATAATCTCCCTGACCGGATGCGTTGACCAGCCTGAAGCTGACGGGTACGAATACATAATCGGCATAAGACCACGAATGCATACCTACGGGTTTTCCGTATGTGTTATCCCCGATCAAAGAGACGCCCATGTATGGACGGAGCCCGTTGATCACGGCTTCGCTGGCTGAGGCGCTCCCCCTGCTGGTTATAAAGATAGTACGGTTGAGTGTGAGGGCATACGTTTCGTTGGAAAAGATCAGATCTTCATCCTTATCCTTTTGTTTATCATTGTGTTTCAAGGAGATAAAATTTTTCCCGTTTTGGCTGGTTCCGGCAATCAGGCTGGCCAGCTTGATGGCTACGTCCATGCTTCCGCCACCGTTATAACGGAGATCCACAATCAGTTCGTTAACGCCTGCTGCCTGGAAATACCGGAATGCCGAATCCAATTCGGCATTGGCGGTCTGCACAAAAGTCTGCAAGACCAGGTGGCCGACAATCCTGTTTCCTACATGCAGAGTATCTTGTGCCAACACAGCATTGATCCTGACGGTATCTTTTGTGACCGTAAAAGAAGCAGATGTATTGTCCGGTTTCTGGAAGGTTAGGGTCCTGGTGACCCCGGCCCGGTTATCGCCCATCAGGGGCCGGATGTTTTCAAAAGGAGTGATGGTGTGCCCGTCTATGGCTGTGATCTTCCAACCACGCCTGACCCCGTCAGAATACAAAGGAGAATCCTTGAAAACAAAAGTAACATAAATATACCCGTTTTCATCATAAGAATAACCGTACCCGAACCCAAGATATTCCCCTGCCTGGAAATAACTTTCAAAAAGCGACTTGTCTGCAATATAGCTCCATTTATCCAAAGGCTTATACATTAATGTATCCAGAAGTTCCTGGGGGGTTTTGAAGTTTTTGGCATCGATTTCAGGCATTTTATCATACCAAAGGTACCAGTCCTGCATGATTTTGTAAAGTTCATCCCGGGCTTTTTCTTCAACGGAAAGTTCGGGGGGCAAAGGCTCTTCTTTTTTACAGGAGGAGAAAAAGAAAGTTCCTGCTACAATCAGTACAAAAAGGTAAAGACTGATTTTTCCAAAAAAAAGTTTCATGCATTTTTGGCTTTAACAGTGTTTTTATTAAACGAATAATTTTGAAAAATGATACCCAATGTAATTAAAATCAGACCCGGCAGAGTGGTGATAAATATTTTTTCCCCAACAAGATAATGAATAAAAATGAGCGACAAAAAAGGTGCCAGATAGACCAGGTTGCTGATGGCAGCTGTGGTACGGGCCAGGTTTAGTGCTTTCATCCAGAAGAAGAAGGTAAAACCCATTTCAAAGAGGCCGGCGTATATCCCGGCCAGTATGGCTTCTTTTGGAGGGAATATTTCTTTCCCGCTGATAAGAACAAACAGAAATATATAAATGAAAGAAAAAAAGAAATTGGTAAATAGTTTAATTTCCTCCCTGCGGGGATCTTTCATGTGGAAGATCCAGAAAAAGGCCCAGATTACAGAGCTGCCTGCTGCCAGGGATACGCCTGTGAAGTTGGTATGCCTGAATTCAGTGAGGTCTCCTTGGGAGGAAACCAGTAATATTCCTGCAAAGCTGATTACTAAGGCAATATAACTCTTTCCCCGGATATGTTGTTTGAGGATAAGGCCGGAGAGAAAAACCAGAATGATCGGCCAGATCATATTAAGCGGTTGGGCTACCTGCCCCGGCAGCCGCAAGTAAGCTTCAAAAAGAATAAGGTAATAACCGAAGGGCATGAACATGCCCAGCAAAGCCGATCTGAGATAATCTTTTACGGTTTGGGCTCTCAAAGCGGGTATTTCTTTTCTGTAAAGGATAATCCCCAGAAAGACAAAAAAAGATATACCGTTGGCCCACAACAGCAGAGAAGAGGGATGGGTGTAGCGGAGGCCCAGCTTGAAGACGGAGGCTATGGTAGCCCAGAAAAAGATAGCTATGGAAGCATAGAGATAAGCTTTTTTCTGCGTTTTTTCCATCGAAAAGAATCCTGTCAGGAGAAATTAGGGTATGGTCTCGTAATGCGTGTAGGGAACTAATGCTTCCGGAATTTTAATACCATCCGGAGTCTGATAGTTTTCCAGTAAAGCCGCAATGATCCTGGGCAGCGCCAGAGCGCTTCCGTTGAGGGTATGTGCCAGTTGTGTTTTCTTGCTACCCGGTTCGCGATAACGCAGCTTGAGACGGTTGGCCTGGTAAGACTCAAAATTGGAGACAGAGCTTACCTCCAGCCATTTTTTCTGGGCTGCCGCATACACCTCAAAATCGTAGGTGAGCGCTGAGGTGAAGGAAAGATCTCCTCCGCACAGTTGCATGATGCGATAGGGCAGACCCAGTTTTACGAGAAGTTGTTCCACATGACTGACCATTTCCTCCAGCGTATCATAGGACCTGTCAGGATGTTGTATCTGCACGATTTCCACTTTATCAAACTGGTGAACCCGGTTCAATCCTCTCACATCTTTTCCGTAAGAGCCTGCTTCGCGCCTGAAACAAGGGGTATAGGCCGTATTTTTTACAGGTAGTCCACCGGCATCCAGAATTATGTCGCGGTAAATATTGGTTACAGGTACCTCGGCAGTGGGGATCAGATAATAAGGATCGGTAGATAATTGGTACATCTGTCCTTCCTTATCAGGCAGTTGTCCTGTTCCGTAAGCTGAAGCTTCGTTGACCATTAAAGGAGGCAGTACTTCCTGGTAGCCTGCTTTTTCAGCTTCATCTAAAAAAAAGCCGATCAGAGCGCGAACCAGCTTTGCCCCTTTCCCTGTGAAAACCGGGAATCCGGCACCGGTAAGTTTGTTGCCCAGATCAAAGTCAATAAGTCCGTACTTTTTGCCCAGCTCCCAGTGGGGCAATGCTTTATCGTCAAGTTCGGGGATTATTCCTCCATGCCTGACCTCCACATTATCGGTGTTTTCTTTTCCAGTAGGCACGGAAGGATGGGGTGTATTGGGAATAAGCACGAGTAACTCGTTCAGCTTATTTTCTATTAGGTGGAGTTTCTGATTAAGTTGTTTGATGTCTTCTTTCAGTGTAGCAACATCTTGCTTGGCACGGTTGGCTTCTTCGGTCTTCTGTTGTTTGAATAATACTCCTATCTCTTTGGATATCAAGTTCAGTTCCGCTTGTTTTGCATCCGTTTCCGTTTGTATCCGTCTACGTTCCGTGTCGGCTTCCAGCACCTGACGAATCAGGTCAGAGGCATCAAAATTTTTTATTTTCAATCTTTTTATAACCTCTTCCGGGTTTTCACGGATCCGTTTTAGGGTAAGCATGACAATGATTTTTTGGACGGCACAAAATAAAAAACTCCCGGAACATATACGATAATTAAGCAATGCCCCGGGAGAAAAAAAAAATTATTTCTTTAAATCTTCAACCGGAATGACGGAGACATATGAACGGTTGTTTTTTCTTTTCCTGAATTCCACCACACCGTCTATAAGAGCAAATAGCGTATGGTCATTGCCAATCCCCACGTTCAGCCCGGGATGATGACGTGTTCCTCTTTGTCTAACAATAATATTCCCGGCTTTGGCGAATTGTCCTCCGTAGAGTTTGACGCCCAGCCGTTTGCTTTCTGAATCTCGGCCGTTTCTGGAACTACCGGCTCCTTTTTTATGTGCCATAGGAGTATGTTTTTAATTTTATTATTTTTCTTCTTTGTTGGTGTCGCTATTTTTTTCAGGAGCAGTTTTTTCCTTGGGCTCCGTTTTTTTTGCTGTTGTTTTTGGTTTTGCAGCAGCATTGGGCTTGGTAGCTTCTGCCTTTTTGGTGGCGGTGGCTTTTTTAGCTTTGGGTTTTGTTGTTTTGGCTGTTGAACTCTTAGCCTCTGTTTCTTTATTGACAGTGGCGGTCTTTTTTGGTTCCGGTTTAGCTGCTGCTTTGTTTTTCGTTTTTGTTGCCGGAGCAGAAGCTTTCTTTGTTTTTACGCTCTTTTCTGCATGGACTTCTCCCTCGTCAGCAGCTTTTTTTGCAGGGGTTTTGCTTTTTTCGATAGCATCTATATGAATTTCCGTGAAAAGCTGACGATGACCGTTCTTTACCTGATAACCTTTTCTGCGTTTTTTCTTGAAGACTTTAACTTTATCTCCTTTCAGGTGGGCAAGAACCGTAGCTTTAATTTGATAACCCTTTACCACCGGCGTTCCGACAAGAGCTGTTCCATTATTATTTTCAATCAGCAAAACCTTATCAAAAACAATTTTGTTCCCTTCTTTTTCATCCAGACGGTGAACAAAAATATTTTGATTTTTTTCTACCTTAAACTGTTGCCCTGCAACCTCAACAATTGCAAACATATTTTTTTGCTTTATAAAATGTAACTTATTTTTGGGACTGCAAAAATATAAAAAAACGGTTAGATTCAAATATTTTCTAATAAATATTTCATTAATGTTGTTTCTGGGTTCTGAGTTTGTCAGGATGGGGAAAAGTAATTTTTCATGCAGTTTATGTATATTTACATGAAAAAATTTATGTAGGTTTGTACTTCACGCAGAAGGGACATTTTTTATATATGGAGTATGGCGAAAATTAAATTGAACGTACTTGGAATTTCCTATAGTCAGACGCAGTCGGGCGCTTATGCATTGGTATTGACAGAGGAAAATGGTGAGCGACGGATTCCTATTATTATCGGGGCCTTTGAGGCACAGGCTATAGCGATTCAACTGGAGGGCCTGCAACCGCCGAGGCCGTTGACACATGACCTTTTTCATAATTTTGCCAGGGCTTTTCATATAGATCTCCGGGAAGTGGAGATCTATAAGCTGGAAGAAGGGGTTTTTTATAGCAAGCTTGTTTGTACTGACGGGGATAAGGAAATGATTGTGGATGCCAGGACATCCGATGCGATTGCTTTGGCTCTCAGGTTCAGGTGTCCGATTTATACGACAGAAGAGATATTGGCACAGGCAGGAATAGTGCTGGACATAAAAGAGACCGGAGAAGATGAAATTGATCTTGGTGTCGAAGAAAACGTTTCCGAACCATCAGAGACCTATCAGTTCAAGGAAATGTCCATTCGTGAATTAAAGGATATGCTTGCACAGGCAGTGCGTTCGGAGAATTATGAAAAAGCGTCGTTGATTCGGGATGAAATCAAACGCCGTGAGCAACAAAATCAATAATCGGCTTGCCATGCTCCCTGATGCTTGCGGCTTTCAGTATATTATTTTTTACCCGAAAAGCTTTTAATGTATGAAAGCATTGATATTGCTTATTTCCCTGACGATTATTTCTTTTTCTTTTCCCGTTAAGAGTTTTGCCTGGCGGAAAACAATTACCGATACAGTAGTCCGGCATGAAACCCGGCCTGTTGCTTCTTCTTCTGCTGCTCAAACCAATAAGGGATTAATTTCCGGTACTTCCCAGGTTGTTTCTACGGATATGGGAGGAGGATTCACGCTGATATCTTTTTTGCGTGGTATACTTGGCATGACAGTCCTGATTATGATCACATGGCTTTTTAGTTCAAACAGAAAAGCGATTTCCTGGAAAGTGGTGTTTACCGGTTTGATCATCCAGGTACTATTGGCTGTCAGTATTCTTTATATTCCGGTTATCCGTATTGTCTTTGAATATACGGGGAAGGTCTTTGTAAAAATCCTGGATTTTACCAATGAAGGCAGTGCATTTCTGTTTGGTAGTTTACTGGATACTTCCAGGTTTGGATCTATTTTTGCCTTTCAGATTCTTCCTACCATCATATTTTTTTCAGCGCTTACTTCTCTTTTGTTTTATTGGGGTATAATTCAAATCATCGTATATGGCTTGGCCTGGATGATGACCAAAGCACTGAAACTTTCCGGGGCAGAGAGTCTCTCAGTGGCCGGTAATATATTTCTCGGGCAAACAGAGTCGCCTTTGATGATCAAGGAATATATTCCATTAATGAATAAGTCGGAAATCCTGCTGGTGATGATAGGAGGGATGGCTACACTGGCCGGGGGGGTGCTGGCAGCTTATATCGGTTTCCTGGGAGGCAGTGATCCTGCTCAGCGGCTCATCTTTGCCAAACATCTGCTGGCAGCCTCGGTAATGGCAGCCCCGGGCGCTGTGGTCGTTTCCAAAATACTGGTTCCTCAGACCGAGGAGATAAATTCCAATATCAACATTACAAAAGAAAAGGTTGGCAATAATATTCTCGATGCCATATCAAACGGCACCATACAGGGACTGAAACTCGCTGCCAATGTGGCAGCCATGCTTCTGGTCTTTCTGGCTTTTATCGCTTTTATTAATTACATTCTCCTAAAACTGGGACAATGGACCGATTTGAATGCAATGATAGACCATATATCCCATCACCGTTATCATGAACTTTCCCTGCAGTTTATCCTTGGTTATTTGTTGGCGCCAATTATGTGGCTGATTGGAGTGGCCAAACAGGATATTGCCCTGGTAGGTCAACTGCTGGGTGAAAAAATTATCATGACTGAGTTTATTGGATATATCAGTTTAGCCAGGATGAAGACCGATGCTCTCTTTCAGGATCCCAAGTCGATGATCATGGCTACGTATATGTTGTGTGGCTTTGCCAATTTTGCATCCATCGGTATTCAGATAGGGGGAATAGGGTCCCTGGCGCCGAACAAACGATCCCTGCTGGCCCGTTACGGGATGAAAGCCTTGCTGGGAGGGACTGTGGCTTCCCTTCTGTCTGCTACGATCATTGGTATGATCCTGGGATAGTTTCCGGAGCTGTTAATTTTTCATAAAATTTCATTTTCATGAAAAGCAAAAACATTTTGATTCTGGAAGCGGGAATGGTCGGTAGTGCCATTGAGATGGATTTCGCAGCAGCTTATGAGATTACATCCGTGGCGATTGATACCGGAGCGGTCCCCGTTATGAGCAATGTTCTTCCGGGGTGGTATGCGACACAAACGGAAGTGGAAAATATCCCTGCTTTGTGGGAGGACTGCACGTGACCAGGGAATGGATGTTTGAGTATAAAGCCGTTTCTATTTTTCAATATCTCAAAGAGAGAAATGTTGAATATGAGCTTAAACAATCATAGTGATGAAAAGAATGATAATGAAAAGAACAAATCTTCTGTTGACATTGTTGATTCTGGTAAGCTGGGTGGCTCAGGCAAAAGAATATACCCTGCTCTCACCGGATCATCGGATAACCATGAAGATCCGGGTGGACAAGCGGGTTACTTTCGAGGTTTCCAGAAACGGAAAAGTTGTGATCTCTTCCCCGGGAATAGCTATAACTGTAGACGGGGTTGTGATTCCTGTTGAGAATGCAAAAGTAAAAAAAGTACTTCATACTCATGTGGATGAGATTCTGCATCCGGTAGTTCCTGTGAAAAATGCGGTAATACGGAATCAATACAATGAAATCACTTTGAAATTCAGAGGGATATATGATATTATCTTTCGGTTATATAATGACGGGGTTGCTTACCGGTTTGCTATCCACCAGCCCGGCTCGGTGGAGGTGGAAGATGAGACAGCCCGGTTTGTCTTCCCCGAAGGAACACGTGTTTTTTATCCTCGTGAAGAGAGTTTTTTCTCACACAATGAACGCAGTTATATCCATTTGGATCTTAAGGATATCCAACCCGGCGATATGGCCAGTCTGCCTGCATTGTTTGAAGTGCCGGACGGGCCTGATGTCTTGCTGACAGAATCGGACCTGAATGATTATCCGGGTATGTGGATCATGGGTACCGGTAAGGATGAAATCACGGCAACTTTTCCAAAATATCCGGAGAAAACGGTTCAGATAAAAGATCGTAATGTCAAACCGGTGAAACGGGCTGATTACCTGGCCAAAACATTGGGCGAAAGGACATTTCCCTGGAGGGTGATGATTGTCGCTCCCGAAGCAAAAGATCTGCTTGAAAACGAAATGGTATATAAACTGGCACCTCCTTTGAAACTTAAGGATCCTTCCTGGATAAAGCCCGGCCTGGTGGCCTGGGACTGGTGGAATGCCCTGAATGTTTACGGGGTGGATTTCAAATCGGGGGTAAATACGGAAACCTATAAATATTTTATCGATTTTGCTTCGGCGAACGGCATTCCTTATATTATCCTTGATGAGGGCTGGTACAAACCGGGCAATCTTCCGGATATTAACCCGGATGTGAATATCGAAGAATTGGTACGCTACGGGAAAGAAAAACAGGTGGGGGTCATTCTGTGGGTGGTGTGGAAGACCCTGGATGATCAGATGGAAAAGGCTTTGGATCAGTTTGAGAGATGGGGAATAAAAGGAGTCAAGGTGGATTTTATGCAACGGGATGATCAGTGGATGGTGAACTTTTACCGCAAGGTGGCGCGTGAAACTGCCAAACGTCATTTGCTGGTGGATTTTCACGGGGCTTATAAACCCAGTGGCCTGCGACGCGAATACCCAAATGTGATCAGCCGTGAAGGTGTTAAAGGCATGGAATGGAACAAGTGGAGCAAGGAAATCACCCCGGTACATAATGTGACGATTCCCTTTATCCGGATGACGGCAGGCCCCATGGATTATACCCCGGGGGCTATGGTAAATGCCCATCAAAAAAACTTCCTTGTCTCCTTTGACCGTCCCATGAGCATGACCACCCGGGTTCATCAACTGGCAATGTATGTTGTGTATGAAAGCCCTTTGCAGATGCTGGCGGATAGTCCTTCCAACTATCTGCGTGAACCGGTATGCCTCGAGTACCTCTCTCATATGCCCACGACCTGGGATGAGACCCATGCCCTGGCCGGAGAAGTCGGGAAATTTGTCGTGGTAGCCCGCAGAAAAGGAAATACCTGGTATATCGGTGCGATGAACGGCAATGGTAAAAGAACTGTCCATGTGGATCTCTCTTTTTTACCTCAGGGAACTTATCAGGCGGAGGTGTTCAGGGATGGGATGAATGCAGACCGTTATGCCCAGGATTATAAGAAAACGGAGGAGACCATTCCAAGCGACCGTAAACTGAACATTGATATGGCAGACGGCGGCGGTTGGGTAGGTATATTGAGAAAGAAATAAAATAAACATCTTATCATGAAACGATATTGGCTCATCAAGGCTGGTTTGTTACCGGTCATTTTCCTGATTTCATTGGTTTATGGGCGGGGACAGTTACCAGATCCCCGGGTGCGGTTTGCTGAAGATTTTCTGAATCACCTGGTGACAGGGAAATATGACTCGGCGGTACAACAGTTCGATTCTGTTTTAACAGCCCGGCTTCCTGTACATACCCTTGAAGTGGTATGGAATACCCTGCAAAAACAAGTAGGATCTTTTCAGCAATATGAGAAATATTCCATCGAAACCCATTCTCCTTGGTTTATTGTCTTCTTAACCTGTCGTTTCGAAAAAGCATTGCTGGATTTGAAACTGGTTTATACCAGTGAGCAGAAAATAGGTGGTTTATTTTTTCTTCCTGCACGGCATCTGGACTGGCATGTGCCACCTTATGCCGATACTACAAAATTTCATATTGAGCCGGTAGTAGTAAGAACAGACAGCATTGTCCTGCATGGTGAGCTGACCACGCCGGCAGATAAAAAGATTTATCCGATGGTGGTGCTGGTTCATGGCTCCGGGCCCAATGACCGGGATGAAACCATCGGACCCGACAAGGTGTTCAGGGATATTGCCTATGGACTATCGTCCAATGGTATAGCTGTGATGCGTTATGACAAACGTACCTATTCGTACGGCCAGAAAATGGATCCGGATCATATGACGGTGCGGGAAGAAACCATTGATGATGCGGTGTCTGCAGTGCAACTGGCTGAAAAAATCCCGGGAGCCTCCGCAGTCTTTTTATTGGGACATTCGCTGGGTGCTTATCTGACGCCCCGGATTGCCGGGAAAGTACCGGGCCTGAACGGGATGATCCTGCTGGCCGGAAATACCAGGCCCCTGGAAGATCTGGTCCTGGAGCAGATGACCTATATCCTTTCCCTGGACGGCTTGTCGGCAGAAGACAGTGCCAGTCTGGAAAACATCAGGAGAAAAACCGCCTTGGTAAAGAGCAAATCCCTTACGGCCGATACGCCACGCCGGGAGCTACCCCTGCAGCTCAATGCATCCTACTGGCTGGATCTGCGAAATTATGACCCTGTGGCTACGGCAGAAAAACTGAATAAACCCATGCTGATCATGCAGGGCGGCAGGGATTATCAGGTGACGAAGGAAGATTTTGAGGGATGGAAAAAAGGTCTGGAAAACAGAGAGAATGTTACTTTCAGATTTTATCCCGATCTGAATCATTTGTTTATAACCGGTGAGGGTAAAAGTACACCTGATGAATATATGCAGGAAGGCCACGTGGCCGATAAGGTGATCAAGGATATAACTGAATGGATAAATGATAATTTAACAATGTGAAAATAGTGACAGTTCACGAGCTGTCATTATTATTACTTTTCTGAAAAACACCTTTTATTAACTTTGTCTCTGTATACAACATCCCTGAAAGGCCTGGGTTATTAATAGAAAAAGTTATGAAGCAATATCTTGCATTATGTGATCATGTGCTGAAAAACGGGGTACGGAAACAGGATCGTACCGGTACCGGAACCATCAGTGTGTTCGGTTATCAGATGCGTTTTGATCTGGCAGACGGTTTTCCCCTGCTGACCACCAAAAAACTGCATTATAAATCGATACTTTATGAATTGCTGTGGTTTCTCAGAGGAGATACCAATATCAGGTACCTGAATGACCACGGGGTGAGGATATGGAATGAATGGGCCGACGAAAACGGAAATCTGGGGCATATCTACGGGTATCAGTGGCGGTCGTGGCCTGCCGCCGACGGCAAGCATATTGACCAGATTTCCAGTGTGGTTGATTCCATCAGGAACAATCCGGATTCGCGGCGGCATATTGTCAGCGCCTGGAATGCAGGCGATCTGGATAAAATGGCCCTGCCCCCCTGTCATATCCTCTTTCAGTTTTATGTGGCCGGCGGGAAACTCTCCTGCCAGTTATACCAGCGTAGTGCGGATATCTTCCTGGGAGTGCCTTTCAACATTGCTTCTTATTCCCTGTTATTACTGATGATGGCACAGGTGACCGGGCTGAAACCGGGAGAATTTGTCCATACCCTTGGCGATGCACACATTTACCTGAATCATATCGAACAGGTGAAACTGCAATTGACACGCAATCCGTATCCATTGCCTGCCATGAAAATCAACCCGGAAAGAAAATGCATATTCGATTTTGAGTATGAAGACTTTGTTCTGGAGAACTATACCGCCCATCCCCATATTAAAGGAGAGATATCCGTATGAAAGTAGAGAAAAGATCCGGGAGAAAAACGATATCCATTATTGTTGCCGTGGCGGAAAATCATGCTATAGGCAAAGACAATAAATTGTTGTGGCACATCTCCGATGACCTCAAACGCTTTAAAAAACTCACTACCGGTCACCCGGTGATCATGGGGAAGAAGACTTACGAATCTCTTCCCGTAAGACCGCTGCCCGGCCGCATGAATATTGTACTGACCGATGTGCCGGGCGAAAAGATCGAAGGGTGTGTTATGGCTTATTCCATTGAAGAAGCCATCGAACTGTGCCCGGAAGGAGAGGAGGAGTGTTTTGTCATGGGTGGAGGTTCCGTGTACCGGCAGTTCCTGCCCTTAGCTGACCGGCTCTATCTGACAAAAGTACACCGGTCCTTTGAGGCGGATACCTTTTTTCCGGAGATTGATGAAAAACAGTGGAAGCTGGTCTCCCGCGAGGAAATAACCGGGGATGACTCGGTATCTTTCAGGTATGAATATCTCATATACAAGAGAATCAGAGTATGTAGGAAATTTTTTTTGTAAAAGGTTTAAAAATGTAAAAGATCGTAAACCTTGTGTTTGTTGATTTCCAGGTTCCATTCATGCATCTTAATGAGGATCTTTTCTTCTGTGCGTGTGAATTGGGAGTGCCTGCTTTTTTGTTCTTGTTCGATGGGATTCACGGATTTAAAAATTTTATTAAAAAAAGTTATTTTAATGTTAGTGCCGGCATTTGTTTGTGCCAGAGAGCGTAATATTTTTTCCTTGCATGAAAAAGTTCCTCATGAGAACCACTTTCTGTAACTTTCCCTTTTTCCAATACAACAATCCGGTTTGCATGTAATGCTGTGCTCAGACGATGGGCAATCAGGATAATGGTCCTTCCTTCTGCTTTCAGATCTTTAATCACTTTCATGATCTGCTCTTCGCTTTCAGAATCCAGGGAAGAGGTGGCTTCATCCATAATAATAATTTCAGGTTCGCGGTATAATACCCTGGCAAAAGCAATTTTTTGCCTTTGTCCTCCGGAAAGAGACAAACCGTTTTCTCCGATATCCGTGAAATATCCCTGCGGGAGATCATTTATAAAAGAATGCATGCCGATTCTCATACTGATCTGAATAATTTTTTCCATATCCGGTTCGAAGTGGCCGATGGCAATATTTTCAACAATATTTCCTTTAAACAAATCTATATTTTGAGGAACTATCCCGACAATTTTCCGTAATGAATTATTATCTATCTGGGTAATATCCATATTATTGATGGTTATTTTTCCTGCCGAAAGCGGATAAATATTTTGCAAGAGATGGACAAGAGTTGATTTGCCTGATCCGCTCTCACCGACAATGGCTGTGATTTCTCCTTTTTCAATGGTTAAATTAAAATTTTTAAAAACATCTACCCGTGAACCATACCGAAAGGAAATGTTGGAAAAAACGATATCTCCCGACATATTTTTGTTGAGAATAACCTTATTTTCTTTCTCTTCTTCCAGATCCATGATCTCAAACAACCGGTCCGAGGCAATGAAAGCATTCTGTATTGTTTTATTCACACCGATCAATGCACTTAAAGGACCGGTGAAATATCCTAAAATAGCATAAAAAGACATCAGTTCACCGGGGGTCAGATGATTATTCAGAACAAAATAGGATCCTGTCCATAATACTATGATTGTAAAGATTCTTGAAATCAGATTGGAGGCATTGGAAGTGAAAACGGAGTTTAGCCCGGAAGTATAACCCGTTTCCAATAACCTGACAAATTTATTTTCTGTCCGGATATTGAAATATGATTCAATACCGAAACGTTTAATGGTGCTGACCGTATTCAGAGATTCCACCAAAACACTTTCAAGATCGGCAGCCCGTTCCATTACCTTGCGTTCGGTTATTTTATTCAGTTTGTTGGTGATGGCATATAAAAAGGTATACAAAGGAATAATGATCAGAACGATCAGGGCCATTTTCCATGAGTAGATAAACATGAGGACAAATGAAAAAAAGACGATAAGGACATTTACCAATAAACCAATCAGTGTGTTGTTGATAAATAGTCTGATTTTTACGGCATCATTGATTCGTGAAATAATTTCGCCGGTTCGCATGGTATCGAAAAAGCGCTGGGGTAATTTGAGCAAATGTTTATAGTATCCTAAAATCAGGCGTGCATCAATAAGTTGTCCCGTTTTTAGTGTGAAAACCGTTTGGAATATCCCAAGGAGGATCTGTATGATGATCAGAACGATCATGGCAACACTCATCAGGTTAAGCAGATTTTTATTCCCATTGACGAAAACAAAATCTGTTAGTTTCTGGATATAGATGGAAGTGGAAAGCCCCAGTATAGAAAAGAAAATTGCCCCGATGAGTGCCTGTAACAATACCTCCTTATGTGGTTTTAAAAGATAAATTAAACGGGTAATGTTGGAAACCCGTTCGTTTCTGATCTCAAAAGCTTCTCCCGGAACCAGAATTACCAAAATTCCGGTCCAGTCTTTCAGAAAAGATTCTTTCGATCGTTTCTTTATTTCTCCGGTAGCCGGGTCCATTATTTTTATCACATTTTCGGTAACTGCCAGAATCACTACGTAATGTAGGAGGTTTTTCTCTTTAATGTGCAGATGAGCAATGGCCGGTTTTGGAATTTTGAGCAGGGAATCATAGGTGCCTTTGACTCCTTTAGCCAGAAATCCCAGTTTTTCAGCAGCTTCCACCAGTCCCAGGATATTGGTGCCTTTTTGATCGGTGTTGGCATATTGCCGGATCACGGAGATGGGGACATGCACATCATAATGGGCTGATACCGACATCAGACATGCAGCACCACAATCGGTAATATCCCGTTGTTTAACTTTTATTTTTCTTTTCCTTGATGTCATTCCCCTTTAGTAGGTTGTATTATATGAGATCGTTTTGCCCTTTTCAACATCATTGGGGTCCAGCCATTTCGTTATGTTGTCATAGAGTAATTGAGCCAGGGTCCTCTGGGTTAAAAGAAAATTGGTATTTACCGTCATTCCCTTTTTCACCTTTACCGTTTTATTATTATATGTCAGTTTCAGGTTGTAAAGTTTACATTTGATTTTAAAACTGGGGATCCCGTTTTTAGAAACAATAACATCATTGGCGATTTTAGTAACTTCTCCGTTGAGCATACCCCATTGATTATAATTAAAAGCATCCACCCGGAGCCGGACTTTTTGTTCCGGTTTTATCAGTCCGATGTCCGATGTGGAAACCCACGTTTCAACGATGAGATCTGAGGCAGGGGAGATAATACATATTTCCTGGTTTGGATAAATATTCCCACTGGTTTTGATACCGGAAAGACTTTGTATGTATCCGTTGATAGGAGTCCTGATATAATGTTTCCCGTATTCTTTCCGGAGATGATTCAAAGTTTCTTTCAAATTATATACCTGGGTGTTATTTTGGTTCAGCCGGTTTTGCCATTCGGCCAGTTGCGTTTCGAAAAGTTTATTGAAATTTAATTTAGAGCTGGTATATTTATAAGAGGCCTGTTCAAAATCGGCTGTTGATATTACCCTTTTTTTGTATAGAAATTTTTGTCTTAAGTATTCCTTTTTCAGGATTTCTGTTTCAGAATGATAGTATTTCAGTTCCGATATGAACCTTTGTGCTTCCTGTTGATATAATTCCGTTATCAGGTTTAAGGGAATAGAATAATTGTTTTTTGTAAGCATACTTAAAGATCTGAGATCGGTATTCTGTTGCTCCAGCAGGGTAATTCGTTTTTGTATGATATTGATGTTGTTCTGTATTTCCGCCGGATCAATAATCACCAGGGTGTCTCCTTGATTAACAAAGTCATTTTCATGAATCTTTACGGATAGGATTTTCCCGAAAACCGGTGCTGCAATGTGAGTGGCTTTTTCTTCAGAGGTGATAATCCCGGGACTGTGCACGGTGACATCCACCGATATTAAAAACAGACTCAACACAATAAGCAAGATCGAAATTATAATGATCCAGTAGATGGCTTTGCTTTTGGTGGAGTGTTTTTTGATCAAATGCTCGGTGGAGAATTGGGTTATGGAAGAGGGGAAAATATTGTTCATGGTTTTTCATTCAACTATCTAAATATAGGTCTGATATGTCGTTCCATTTGATTTTTAATCTTAAAATGGGTTAATTCCCCGAAGCTCTGCTTCGAGAACTAACTACAATTGTTATGTGAGTGAATATATACATAAGAGTCATAATGTTTCAGTACTTCATCATTTTGTATGCTCTGCGAAATACCGGAGGGTTGTATTCAGTGAAACAGTTGATCAGACGTTGAAGGATATTTGCATAGAGATATCGAAGAGATATGAGATAGAGTTTATTAAAATAGGAACGGATAAAGATTATGTACACTTTTTGGTACAGAATATACCCACGCTGAGTCCGAGCAAAATAATTAAGCTTGTCAAGAGCATTACAGCAAAAGAGATTTTCAAGCTTCATCCGGAAGTTAAAGAACGTCTTTGGGGAGGGGAGTTTTGGATCAAAGGCTACTATGTCAATACGGTTGGGCGTCATGGGGATGAAAATTCTATACAGGCATATGTAAAGGCCCAAGGCACAGAAAAAGAATATATCATCAGCAGTTATCTTTGTTTTTATACCTCGTAGCTCTGCTGCAAGGTAGTTCATTCTACCAGCAGGCGGATAGGAAGATGAATCCCCCGCCGCTTGCGGAGAAAATATGATATTGTTCAATAACGATACCCCGTTTGTCTGCTTGGAGTGGGGAAATTCATTCATACAATTTATCTAAGATAAAATGTATTTTGTTTTTTTGTAGTTCAAGCATAACATTATTATAAAGAAATAAATTTATCCATAGAATAATAAATATTATATAAAACAGTGAACTACATCTATTTCTGTTTACAAAGACGATTAAAGAAAAAAAGATTATTGCAATGAAATACAAATAAGAATTAAGGTTGTATTTCTTTTTTATACTATAAGAATCCTTATTAACATTGACTATTAAAATGCCATAT
>DRPN01000102.1 GCA_011374625.1 Bacteroidota bacterium | reverse complement strand
TTCGTATTGTCTGCCAAAACGTTTCCGGTTCACACGACTGCTTGTCACAATCCGGTTTGTCAGGGTGGGATTATCAATTTCCATATAGTTCAGGATATATTCCACCCGGTTATACAGGGCAAAGGGAGCCACTATATCCTGCAATATCCGCTGATGCGGCCGCAGAACCTGATGCAACGGGATCGTGTCACGGATTTCCAGGTTCTGATAATAACCTTTGGGTATGCGGTACAGGCCCAGGAAGAAATAATAGAGGAAATCACTCTTTTTCCCTTCATAATAGGTAAAATAAAACTGGGTGTCATCCGAAACAAACAAAGCCCGGCTGCCTGTAGCCCTGTTTACCAGCCATGTCTGGTTAAGCGCATCGGTTTCGGCAATGAAAACGACCTCTTTTTCCCCTGCCGTTCCGCTCACGGAAAACTGCAGTTTCTGTCCCGGGACAAGGTGAAGCGCTTTTTTCAGCAGAGGGTTCGGGTCAATGTTTGACACAACATCGTCTTTGCGGGGGATAGCCCAGGTTTCAAACTCCGGGACAATCCCTTTGAACCGCAGGTAATGCGAAAAGGGATAGTACAAAGTCTTTGAACCGATAAACGGAGTGGCCTGAAACTGAAAATGAAGATGGGGATAGGGAGACCGTCCGCTGTTGCCGACTTTTCCTATCACCTCTCCGGCCTTGACGTGCTGTCCTTTCTCCACGGTAACCGAATCCTTTGCCAGGTGGCTTAATTTCGAATAAAGATAATCGGCATGCCTAATCACGACGGTATTTCCCCAGTTATGGACCAGGTCAACATCCCCGATTTTGTTGTCTTCAATATCCCCGACAACCTCTTCCACCACACCGTCGCCGGGAGCCGTGACATCCCTCCCGTAGCTGTAATAATCCGCGGGACTGTCGCCAGCGCCTTTATAAGTTTTTCCCTCTTCGTCCCTGATCTCAAAATCCCAGGCATGTTTCCATTCCTCCCTGTGGGTATATTCGCCGTAATGTCCCTGGCTGACTGTCCATTTGCCCCAGAAGGGCAGACTGAAAGGAAAGGTAAACCGGAAATCAAAACGCACCAGGTTGTTCTGGAAAGCATAAAGATTCCTTTCCGGCATAAACTGCTGGACATACACTTCCCGGAGCCGCAGGTTTTCTCCTGTACGGAATTTCAGGACATACAAAAACAAAAGAACGATCAAATTAAAAGGCAGGGCATAAACCGGGAGGCTGAAAACATTGAAAATTGTTTCGGTGCTTACCGTAAGAATGGCAACCAGCGGTGTCAACAGCAGTATCCACAGGTATGTCCAGCGCGAGGGGACAAGGAAATAACCTCCCAGGGCGATGGCCGTAAGAATATAGTTGAACCCGATATAACTGTAACTGGTTTCGGCCAGACTGATGCCGAGCAACAGATAAAAAAGGTAAGCCGTATAAAAACCGATCAGCGAAAGCGTAAAAGCAATCCGTGAATAAAACAATAAGCCTATGGCGATCAGGATCCCGGCCAACACATTGGGTTGAAAGACAATGGCCCCCAGCGACATGAAATAAAGCTTCAGTGTTGAGGGAAACGGCCATCGGTTAATCGTTTCATAAACATTTACCAGCCACGAACCGCCGAGATTATACAGTTCATTTAACCGGAAGATCCCTTTCTCGCTGATGCCGAGATTTTCAAACTGTCTTGTGGCGAGCAGGATGATCCACACCCCAAGAATAAAAGGCACACTCAGAAAAGGAAGTCCGTATTTCCCGATCACCCCCTGCAGACTGACGGCAATAAACAGGGTAAGTACCGAGGAAAGAAGCAGGATCAGAAAAAAACCGGGTGTGGGCTCAAAATAAAGGCCCAGCCCGAGGCCGACGAGCAAACTGTTAAACCCGTATATTCCGTTGTAGATGGATTTCTTATCCAGTCCGAACAACAATCCTGCCCCCAGCGTAACGATCACGGCCAGCAACCCGCTTAACCCGGAGAAAAAGGAGAGGAAACTCACGGCGATCAGGGAAAATGCCAGGACAGGATCCCTGGCAAAAAAAATCTGTGTGTAACTGTTGAGTATTCCTTCCGCAAACTCGCGAAGATTTTCCTTTTTCATATGGTTAAGTGACGGTTTGAGGTATTTTATTTCTTCCGGCCATCACCCTGTTTCAGATGATCCGGAACTTTTTCGAGCCGGGTAAGATGTTCAATATCTTCCCGTTCCCTGATGACATGAACTTTCCCTGATTCATCAATCATTACCACCCGCGGCCGGTAACTGATAAACTGCATCCACTGTGTCATATTATACGCACCGATCCGTTTTATAACCAGGTGATCATCTTTTTTCATCAGAGGAAAGTCGATGGCCTCACGGATCACATCTATATTCATGCATAATGGACCGTAAAGCGTGGTGTCTTCGGTATTCTGTGACACTTCCTGTGCGGGAAGCACTTCATGCTGATACCAGAAAGAAGTAAAAAGCAAATTTACCCCTATGTCCGCTATGGTTGCCCGCCGGCCGTCGGCCAGCCGTTTATTGGCCAGAACAGTTCCCAGCAAATAACCTGCATCATCCACGAGTGCCCTTCCGGTCTCAAGGACCAGTATAGGTAGATTTTCCGGTTTGATTTCGGACTTGATCAGGGCCGAAGAAACAGCATCCGCATAGTCTTCGAACGAAGGGGCAGCATCAGTACCCGGAACATAAGCCCCTTTGAGGGTGTTTTTTGAGGCAAAACCCCCACCCAGATCAATATACTGAATCACCTTTCCGTATTTCCGCGCTATACCGGTAGAAAGTGCTGCCAGTTTTGAAGCAGCCAGACGATATGCTTCCGGTGTCAGAATATACGTGCCAATGTGAGTATGAAGTCCGACCAGGTCCATTTTATCACTTAGCAGAATCCTGTTCAGGGCTTCCCAAGCTTCCCCGTTTTCATAATTAAACCCAAAGCGGTCCCAGCGTGGGTAAATTCCCGTATCCATGTTTACCCGGATAGCCACTTTAGGGGTCCCCACCCCTTTCTCCACAAGTCTGAGAAGCATATACAATTCATCAAAATGGTCAATATGAATGAACGAATCGTTTTGAATGGCAAGTTTCAGGTCTTCCTCCCGTTTGTCCGGGCCGTTAAAAATGATCTGGCTGCCCGGAATCCCGTTTTGCAGTGCTTTTTCATATTCAAAACCGGAAACAACTTCGGCCCATGCCCCTTCCTGATGAAAAACATTGCATACCGCACTGAGGTAATTTGTTTTGTATGACCAGGCAAACTGGACACGCGGATAACGTGTTGAGAATATGTTGTAAGCATCCCGGTATGTTTTTCTCAGAGTCTTTTCAGACAATACATACAGGGGTGATCCATGTTCGGCAATCAACTCCTTAACCGGGTTTTTATCTATTTCCGTCAGCGGTTCAACAAAGCTGTGCATACCAAATTTACTTGGCATACCGGCATTCAACCGTTTGATGATTGGTCTTTCAAAAAATTTCTTTTCCATTTTAATATTCTGAATTTTATATTTCTCCCTTCATTGATATTGCTTCAAAATCTTTCAGATCGATAATCATATCCCATGAATACCGGACAAAAATTTTACCGACTTCAAAGGAAACAAAAGGTTTCACAGCATTTCCAAGTGCCAGTTTTACCAGAGCGACGGGCAGATTTTGTCCCGCACCAACCGCAAGATACACCCAGGCAGGAATACGCGGATTGATTTCAATGACATAAAGATCGTTTTCTGCCGTACGGATCAGTTCCAATTCCATTCCTCCCCGCCATCGGGTACCACGGATAATCTTTTCCGTCAGCAACAACATCTCCGGATTGTCAAGGGTTATGCCGCCCCAGGCTTTACCCTTATCTGTTATATACTGTTTTCGCATGGGAACTGCACCTATAGTATTCCCTTCCCCGTCACCCAGAGCAATGACATTTACTTCTGTTCCCCGTACAAACTCCTGTATGATTACCGGTAACCCCCATTTGGCGCTGATTTTGTTGAAGTGCATCTGTACCTGTTCTTCGTTGTAAGCCACATAAGCATCATAAAACTTACCTTTTACCATCACCGGGTATTCAAAATCATCACGAAGTTTGGAAATCTCTGCCAGGTTTGTCAGGGGTTTACTTCTGGGAACATTCACCCCATACTTTTTACCAAAGGCGTCGAGATTGGATTTGTGCCTTTCTTCAAACTGGTGAATCGTAGGTAAAAAAGTGCGGATTCCCAGCTCCTGTAATTTTTTCCCGGCCTTTATAAATGTATAGAGTTCGGCATCGAAATTTGGAATCAGTACCTGAATATTCTCCTGCTTCTGGATATATGCTATACGCTCCATAAGCGCTCCGGACCCTTCGGAAGGATAAGGAACCTGGTAAACTTTGTCTACCAGTTCGCGCATATAAATTCCGGGTTCCAGCGTTTCATAAGCCAGGCCGACCACACGCAGGTCAAATTCTCCCGACTCTTTTATCGATCGGACTACCGGGATTCCCGGACCCGGATTATCCGTATTGTTTAGGCCGGTAACCGCCAGTATAAGTTTTTTCTTATTCATTTCGGTGATTCAGTATTTCCAGCAAACCGGACGGTGCTGCATTCTTTCTTTTATTCTGCCTGCTAAACTTCTTTTTCATATTCAAGCATATTGAATTGTTTCAACATCTCTGTAAAGTCTTGAAAATATTTTTCAAAACTCAGGGAATCAATGTTATACTCCTTTATTATCAGTGAGGCAATCTCCCGGGGGTCCTTCCCTTCCCTGAGATAATGGATTATCCGCATTCCTGTTTCATTCACCGTGAATGTCTCCCCAGTCGACGGGTCAAATACAAAACCCGTATCACTGACTGCAATATTTCTTTTCAAACGTATCATTTTGTGTTATTTAATATTTATCCATATCGTAAAGATATCAGAAACCGATAAGACAGGCATAATTCATTTTTTGATTTCCCTTTTGACAATAGATGAAACGTGTCTAATTCTTAAAAAGTTGTAAAAGCTCCGAAAAAATGTTATAAAAAATTTTTCTTATAACGGCAGATAAGATTCCCCCGCTTTGCTGTGTAAGCTCCCTGCCCAAAGAATAAGAGACTAAGCAAAACGGAAAGTTTATTTTCCCTGATTATTGTTGTCCTCCTGGCCTTGATTTTGATTTCCGGCAGCCGGCTGAGAAGGCAGTGCCGTAGGCAGGGTAGGAATAGCATCGGGATCAACAGCCCGGTTGATCTGCTGCTCGATCATCGAACGTTCCGTTTTATTTTTCCGGGGAATGGCTGCCGTAGCCAATAATGACAAAATAACTATGGAAGCCGCAAGCGTCCAGGTAGCTTTTTCCAGAAAGTCCGTAGTCTTACGGGCTCCCATGATCTGACCGGCGCCCGTAAAGTTGGCTGCCAAACCGCCTCCTTTGGAGTTCTGTACCAGTACAACCAGAATCAAAAGAATACTGGCCAAAATAATTAATATCGATATTAATGTATAAATAGCCATGACTAACCTTTTTTGGTCTGATCCAAAAGGATCTGTTTAATTTTTTCAATTTGGGATGCAAAGTAACTACTTTTTTCCGGATATTTCAAACGTAATTTTTCATAAGCCTGGATTGACTTGGAATAATATCCCTGCTTCAAATAGATCTTGGCCAGGGTTTCACTAAAGAAACCGCTGTCTTCCTCCTTTTCCTCTTCTGGTTTCAATGCAAAACCTGATGTAAGCTCTTCTGTATCCTCCTCCTTCCGTGGCACAATCCTGTGACGGCTCTGAATAAAACGATCTATCAATTCATCTTCCGGTTTCTTTTGAATATCATTGACCCTTCCTTCATCAGGATGCATCTGCTGAAAATAATCCATCCAATCCACCAATCCCAAATATCCTGACAGATGTTCTTTACTCAAGTTTTTTTTTTCTCCGGAAGGCGGGCGGCCTTCACGTCCGGAACCATGTGAATCATCCGGTTTCCCGAACGGAGCTTCTTTGGAATCATCCAATGACAACAGATCGCCGGTATCAATAACCGCGGCATCTCCACCAACAGTGTTCCGGCTTTCCTCCGGCATATCCCCGTCCGTCACGACATTATTTGTGTCTTCCTCAAGAGTGAAAATATCATCTGCCGCAAACACTTCCTCATTTTCTTTATGCTTGACTATATCAAATTTCCCGGCTTTTTCACCTCCGGATCCCATCCCGCCAGGATATATTTCCTTTATTTCTTTTTCCGGGATTGTGATGTCACTATTTTTTTTTTCAGATTGTTTCTCCTGAATTTCTTTCAGCCGTCTCTGTATCTCTTTCAAAAGATCTTCCTTCGAACGTGTTCCTTCAACATAACTTTCCGGTGCAGCTTTTTGTTTTATTTTCTCTTTGTACTGTATCTCCTGCTTTATTTCCGCTGTTGTTTTTTCCTCTTTGTGCTTTGCCGGCCCTTCTTTCACAGGTAGTCTGGTCTTCGTAAATTGTTTCTCCTCAACTTTTCTTGTATCCTTTTCATCTTTTCCCGTTCCGGCTTTCTTTTCCTCCTCAACACTTACAGGCTTACACTTCGTATTATGAATAAGCAAATACAGTTTTTTCCGGTCATTGACATAAAAAGAAGATATTTTTAATTGCGTATGAAAACGAATATGCTGCAAATTGTGCAGGTTTTTCAGATAAAGCAGATGAGCAGTCTGGAAATAAGGAAAATCCGTCAACAATTCACTAACATCCGTAAGACTGCTCCTATCCAGTTTTCCCGGATCATCCAGATAAAATATAAAATCTTCTTTTCTCATATTTCTCAGTTTACCAATTCACAAAAGCCTTGTTAAAAATATCCTCCGTAAGGTTCTCTACATTCTTCCTGATTAGGTCATCTTCCACAGCGCTGAAGTCTTGTGTACTGGAATAATCTTCAAAGCGGGAAAACGAGGCGTCAAAGTCCTGCTCCGGATCAATATTGTTAGTAAACTTAACATGTATGGTAATGGTAAACCGGTTTAATCCTGCCGTTTCTTTTCCGGTGATAGCCACCGGGGAAACCTGGTAACCCGTAATTTCACCGGAAAATTCCACATCTCCTCCGCTTTCTACCATTTGCAGATTGGTCTGGGAAATAATCTTATCTTTCAGCGCTTCGGTAAAAATCTGGCTCATTGCAGGGTTGACCGTCGACCCGCGCTGTACCCGATTAGGGAAATAATCTACCGAAACCGTCCTGACTTCAGGAGAAATGGAAGCTCCGGAAAAAGAATACGTCACCTTACAGGCCGTGGTGGTTCCGGTCAAAAGAAAAATAATCCAAAAAATATTTTTTAATATAGAAGTGGTCATCTATAATCTCCTGTTTTTCAATTATTTCAATTAATATTGTATTCTTTGATCTTTCGGTAAAGGGTTCTCTCGGAAATTCCCAGTTCACGGGCTGCCTGTTTCCTTCTGCCATTGTGTTTGTCCAATGCCTTTTTGATCAACTCTATCTCTTTTTCTTCCAAAGATAAGGACCCCTCGTCGATTTCCTGGGTATCCTCGATCACCGGATGTTCTGCATGAGGATAAGATGCGGTAAGAGCATCCCCGGAAGCAACTGCATTTTCCCGGCTCCCCTTCAGTCGCCGGATCACCGTAGCATGATCAGCTTCTACCTCTGCATAATTGTTCTCTTTGCGCAGCATATCAAAAACGATCTTTTTCAGATCATTCATGTCATTCTTCAGGTCAAAAAGAATCTTATAAAGAATCTCCCTTTCCGAAGCAAAAGACTTTTCTCCATTCCCCTTGGGGATTACCGCCGGAAGTTTAACTCCCATATAATCCGGCAGATATTTCTTCAGAGTTTCTGCGTTAATTTCCCTGTTTTTTTCAATAATAGAGATCTGTTCGGTAATGTTTTTTAATTGCCTGACATTCCCGGGCCAACGGTAGCTCATCAATACTACCTTGGCATCCTCCTCAAGTTTAATGGGAGGCATTCGGTATTTTTCCGAGAAATCCACCGCAAATTTACGGAACAACAGCAATATATCCTCCTCACGATTTCGTAAAGGAGGGATATGTATGGGAACGGTATTCAACCGGTAAAACAGATCTTCCCTAAATCTGCCGTTTTGTATTTTTTCAATCAGATCAACATTCGTAGCAGCAATCACACGTACATCTGTCTTATGCACCTTCGAAGAACCAACCCTGATAAACTCGCCGGTTTCCAACACCCTTAACAGGCGTACCTGTGTTGATAACGGCAACTCCGCTACTTCATCCAGGAAAATAGTTCCTCCGTCAGCCACTTCAAAATACCCTTTACGGCTGTCGGTAGCACCTGTAAAAGATCCTTTTTCATGACCAAACAGCTCCGAATCAATCGTTCCTTCCGGAATAGCTCCGCAGTTCACAGCAATATACTGTCCGTGTTTACGGGTACTATACTGATGAATGATCTGCGGGAACACCTCCTTTCCGGTGCCGCTCTCACCGGAGATCAATACCGACAAGTCGGTGGAAGCCACCTGCAATGCTATATCTATAGCATGATTTAGCTCCGGGTTATTCCCGATAATTCCGAACCGTTGCTTTACTGCTTGTATGTTGACTGTCATAAATATTAAACACTTTCTCTTTTTGCGAAATTACTCATTTTTTTGTTTATCTGAAAAATCATAAACTCATTATTTATTACAGAACGAGTTAAAACTGCTTGAAATCACCTTTCGGTTAACAAAACAGGAAAATTAAAAGTTTTTCAGTTATTATCCCTGAGCAACCACCACAAAGAAATAATTAAAGAAAATTCTGCAAAGGTCAGCACAATCTGCAAAAAACACATAACATCCCATTATTCCAACAAAAAATACCATAAGACCAAAATATTTTTTTTCTTTGTTCTTATGAAACTCATAGGCATCATCCCTGCCCGTTATCAATCTTCCCGCTTCCCGGGCAAACCCCTGGTTTCCATCCATGGCAAAACCATGATCCGGCGGGTTTATGAAAGGGTCTCCCTGGCATTGGACGATGTAATTGTAGCTACCGATGACAACCGGATTCTGGAAGAGGTGGAACGCTTCGGCGGACAGGCTGTCATGACATCCGGCAGTCATCGCAGCGGCACCGAACGTTGTGCCGAGGCGCTGGATATCTACAGAAAACAAACAGGACAAACCGCAGATGTGGTGGTAAACATTCAGGGCGATGAGCCACTGATCAAACCCGAACAACTACATGAAGTCATGGCGCTTTTTCAAAAACCGGAGACCGAAATCGCCACCCTCGTACACAAACACCACGACCTGACAGAAATCGTGAACCCCAATAATGTCAAGGTTGTTATGGACAAAAACGGCAGGGTACTCTATTTTTCCCGTTCCACAATTCCTTACCAACGAGATGTTCCCCAGAAAAACTGGGGCAACCATTATACCTATTATATACATATAGGCATGTATGCTTACCGTACCGGTACGCTGTCAGAGATTACCCGGCTGGCGCCATCGCCCCTCGAAAAAGCCGAATTACTCGAACAAAACCGCTGGCTCGAAAACGGATATCCTATCATGGCCGCTGTCTCAGCCTACCGTAATTACCCGGTCGACACCCCCGAAGACCTCGAAAAGATACTGCACCTTTTTGAATAAGGTTTTATTCAGAACCTTCCTGTTCAGGACAAGTGTATTTTTTTATTTCTGCCTGTACTGCAACCATCAAATACAACTTGGCGGGTTAGAGTTACAGAATGGAAAACCGAAAAATTATATTTACAAAACCAAGATGAAATCAATTAATTATTCCGGTTGGATCAGATCTTTGTTTCGCTACGCTTCACAAAAATCTGATCCAATTCTGAAAAGTAATGATTTACTTTTTCGAAAAACTGGTGAAATACAATTGCGAAAAATTGATGATTTTAAATTTGCAATTTACACCTATACTACTAAATAAATATTGGAAAGAACCAAAGTTTTTTCCAGTTTTTCAAAACCGTTTTCTTATCCGGTATGTCCGGCAGGACCGTTATGATATTGACTTTTGAGTCTTCTTCATATTTCTTTATTTTAAGATAAGAATCTGGGAATCTTTGATGGAGCTATTTTCGCTAATTTCTTTATGAACTCCAGATCTATTGTTGTTTGATCTATTGGTTTATTAGTTTTTTCCGGAGCATATATCAAGTATCCATTATATTCAATAGGAATATATTCTTTTCCATAGATAATTATTTCATAATCTTCATTATAGGTGAAATATAGAACTTCTAAATATGCAGAATCAATTTCCAAACCGAAAAAAAGAATCTGTAATCAGGAGTAATATCTATTTCCCTTCCGGAAATTAAATTGAAGTGTTCATCATAATCTTCCAGGGAAGCATGCAGAAGAGTGTAAAATTTTCCCATTTTTTGGTGTATTTCATGTAAAGAAACTAAAGATTCCGCACCTGTAAAAAACAAACCCTCACAACGGCCAGCATTGTAAGGGTTTGAATTTTAGCTTTATAGGAGGGAAAGGATTTTTCGGTGCACCAAGCCGTACTCACGGACCTGGTTAGAGGAGCTATACAAAGAAAAAGGCGCGGTTTACGCTACGCTCGAACCGGATTTTTTCCTTATTCGTCGTTCGTCCTTCATCGATCATCATTCTCCAGTGGGGGCAGGATTGCTTATCCCGGCAAGCCGGGATTCGCGGACCTGTATGGGAGAGCTTCACAAAGAAAAAGCCCACTTTGCTGCGCAAAGTTCCGGACTTTTTCCCTGACCCATCCGCCAAGCGAGCTTGCGGTCGGGCCATGAAAAAACCCGATCGATTTCATCGACGGGCTTTTTCTTTGTAGCGGGGGCAGGACTCGAACCTGCGACCTTTGGGTTATGAGCCCAACGAGCTGCCACTGCTCCACCCCGCAATATATTTTACGAAAAGCTAACTACTTCAAAAGAACCTTATCTTCTCCTCTGCCACATGTCCCATAAATATTTCGGGCAGCAAAAATACAACTTTCATTCTTATTCTCAAAATATTTGTTGTAATTTTGGTCACATTTTTTAAACTATTGTCTGTAATGACGGAAAAAAAGAAAAAAACCTGGTCTGAAAGATTTAAACTTACCTTATCCAAAGAAGATACTTTTGAGGAGGTATGGCAAATACGTCTTACGAAAGCAGGCTTTATCGCTACTCTCGCCACCTTTATTCTGTTTATTGTAGTGATCGTGTCACTGTTGATTGCTTTTACCAACCTGCGGGAATTGATTCCCGGCTATCCTGATGTGAAAATCCGTCGTAATATCATAAGAAATGCAATGCTACTGGATTCTCTCGAACATGAGATAAAGCTGCGGGATATATATTTCGAGAATATAAAAAAGATCATCTCGGGAGAGATCCCGGATAATATCTCCTATGATACCGGTTCTACCGTTAACCCGCAGGATGTGAAATTTACCCGGTCATTGGAGGATTCATTGTTGCGACAACAGGTAGAAAAGGAGGAAGAGTACAATTTGTCGGTGTCCATGGCTTTGTCCGAACGTAACATTAAGTTTTACAACATTCATTTTTTCCCGCCTGTGAAGGGGATCGTTTCCAATCACTTTGACCCGGCCAGGGATCATTTCGGAACGGATATCGCCGGCGTACCCAATGAGGTGGTACATGCCACCCTGGACGGTACGGTAATTTTTGCCGGATGGACCCTGGAAACGGGCTATGTTGTGGAAATCCAGCATGATGACAACCTGATCTCTGTTTACAAGCACAACAATACGGTTTTAAAGCCGGTAGGCTCTATTGTTAAAGCCGGGGAAGATATTGCCCTGATGGGTACCACAGGTGAGTTGTATACCACTGGCCCTCATCTCCATTTTGAACTTTGGTACCAGGGACAACCACTGGACCCCGAAAAATATGTGATTTTCTGAAAACCCCTAACGAAAAGATCATAGAAAAAGTGTTGCTGTTATGCTGAAAAACATAGCTATTTTGGGGTCAACAGGGTCTATTGGGACACAAACCATTGAAGTGGTACGCTCCAATCCGGACCGGTTCAGGATTACCGGCCTGACGGCGGGAAAAAACTATGCTTTGCTGATAAAGCAGGCCCGGGCCTTGCATCCTGAAAAAGTGGCTATCAGAGATGAGTCTTTCTACAATCAGGTGAAAGAGGGGTTGCATGATCTGGATATTGAAATTCTGGCTGGCCTGGAAGGCCTCCTGGAAGTCGCTACAGATCCTTCCAGCCGGATGGTGGTTGTAGCATTGGTAGGCTTTGCCGGCTTATATCCTACAATCATGGCCATTGGCGCCGGCAAAGAAATTGCCCTGGCCAACAAGGAAACCATCGTGGTGGCCGGCGAACTGACAGTGAAAAAAGCAGCCGAGAAAAAAGTGCCGGTGTTGCCGATAGATTCAGAGCACTCGGCAATCTTTCAATGTTTGATGGGGGAAGACCCCGCCTCGATAGAGAAGATCATTCTGACAGCTTCAGGAGGGCCTTTCCTGCATCACAGCAGCGAGAAACTGAATAGGGTAACCCCCGAAGAAGCCCTGAAGCATCCCAACTGGAAGATGGGAAATAAAATCACGGTGGACTCAGCTTCCCTGATGAACAAAGGTTTTGAAGTAATTGAAGCCCGTTGGTTGTTTAATATGGACCCACAGCATATCGACGTGGTCATCCATCCCCAGTCCATCATCCATTCCATGGTACAATTCCGGGATGGTTCCATCAAAGCACAACTGGGAATGCCGGATATGCGGATGCCTATCCAATTGGCGCTGAGTTATCCCGAGAGAATCCGTTCGTCATGGGAAAGATTTGATTTCTCCAAACCCGCCGAGCTGACATTTTTTCCGGCAAATCAAAAAAAATTTCGTAACCTTGCACTTTCATATTTTGCTATAGAAAAAGGAGGAAATATGCCATGCATTCTCAATGCTGCCAATGAAATTGCAGTGGAAGCTTTTTTGAAGAAAAGACTGAAATTCAGTCACATACCTGATGTGATAGAAAAAACCATGGAACGGGTCGGTTTTTTATACGAACCTTCTTTTGAAGAGCTTACCGAAACAGACAGGGAAGCGCGAAAAGTGGCTGAAAAATTAATTTTAAAAAAATGGTTGTATTGATCAAAACGGCCCAGTTGCTCTTAAGCTTGTCTATACTTGTGATCCTGCATGAGCTGGGACATTTTACGTTTGCAAAATTATTCAAAGCCCGAGTGCAAAAATTTTATCTCTTTTTCAATCCATGGTTTTCACTTTTCAAGTTCAAAAAAGGAGAGACGGAATACGGGATTGGCTGGCTGCCGTTGGGTGGTTACGTGAAGATCGCCGGGATGATAGACGAATCCATGGATCGTGAGCAACTGAAAAAACCGCCTCAGCCCTGGGAGTTTCGTTCCAAGCCGGCCTGGCAGCGACTGTTGATCATGCTGGGAGGAATTCTGGTTAATTTCCTGCTGGCTTTCATTATTTATATTGCAGTAATGTTTGTCTGGGGAGATACTTATCTGCCCAATGAAAATGTAAAATACGGCGTTCTGGTCGATTCGCTTGGTCAGCAGATGGGCCTGCAAAACGGGGATAAGATCATTTCCATCGATTCACAGAAAGTTGAAGGATTTTCTCAGATAATTCCTGTTATCGTACTTGACCACAGCAAAACGTTACAGGTAGAACGTAACGGGAAAATGATCAATGTGTTTATTCCGGATTCGGTCTTCCCGAAATTGATCAGGGCTAAATCGCCTGTGATCCAGCCCCGGCTTCCTTTTAATCCCTTTATTATCCAAGGTTTTACAAAAGACTCTCCGGGAAAGGAAGCCGGCTTACGAAAGAATGACAGAATCGTGGCAGTAGACAGTCTGCGATTTCAATATTATGATCAGTTCAAAAACTATTTGCAAGAACGTAAAGGAAAGCAGGTTGTCCTGACTGTAAAGCGGGACTCTCAACTACTTAACCTGCCTGTTAAGCTTACTCCGGAAGGCATGATTGGGGTCTCTACCGATTTTTCCCATGTCTTTGCTTTTAAAACGATAAGGTATTCGTTTTGGGAGTCCATCCCGGCAGGTATTAAAAAAGGCATCCGCACTACCAACGACTACCTGAAACAAATCAAACTGATTTTCGCTCCCAAAATGAAAGCCTATGAGTCTTTGGGAGGTTTTATCACGATTGGAAAAATCTTCCCGTCGGTATGGGACTGGAACGCTTTCTGGAACCTGACGGCTTTCCTGTCTATTATCCTGGCGATCATGAACCTGCTGCCTATTCCAGGACTGGATGGTGGACATGTGTTGTTTCTGTTGTATGAGATACTTACAGGCAGAAAGCCAGGGGATAAATTTCTGGAGTATGCGCAGATTATCGGAATGATGCTCCTCCTGGCATTGTTGGTGTATGCCAACGGAAATGATATTATTAAGTTATTTCACAAATAAATAACCGTTCGTCCGGTGTATAATAATATTAAGTAACTTTGTTTTGTTTATAAAACCTAAAAGATAAAAGTCATGATAGAAAGTTTTGTTTTAGCGGGGTGGTTTGGGCCGACAGAAATTGTTCTTATTGTCTTGGTTTTGCTTCTGCTTTTCGGAGGAAGGAAAATCCCAGAACTGATGAGAGGGTTAGGCCAGGGTATGAAAGAATTTAAGAAAGCTACCAAAGACGAACCGGAATCACAGAGTGGCAACAACGATACCAAACCAAAAGAATCGTGATTCAACCCCGGTTTATGTTATCTAAAAAACCCGTTTCTTCTCATGTTTTTCTGATATTCTGGCAACATCTCGTTGACCAGGATGCTTCGGGCATGATTTTTGTATCCCTGAGACAGGTAATACGTAAAACCAAAAACCATGAAAAAACTGGTATTTTATCTGGGGATATTCCTGTTGGCAGGACTCGGTTGCAAGACGGATAACAAGACACTTAAGCCTAAAATCTCCGGATCAACCGGCGAGGTGTTGGTGGTAGCACCTGATTATCTGTGGAACAGTCCTGCCGGCGATACCCTGGAAAGTTCACTTACCCGTGAATTGCCCTGTCTCCCACAACCGGAACCTATGTTCAATATAATTCATGTAACCCCCGTTAATTTTGATAAGATGTTCCAGACACACCGGAACATTCTGTTTATGAGAATAGACAAAAAAAAATATCCCGAGGCCAAGATCCTGATAGAACATGACCTTTGGGCCACCCCACAGCTTATTATGGAGATGCAAGCCCCGGATATCCCGTCATTTGTCAAGCTGGTGACAGAAGTCAGCGATTCTGTGGTAAACCGGATCAATGAGATCGAGAGAAGCCGGATTATCAGCTATTATAAAAAATATCTGCAAGGGGATATCTATAATAAACTGAAGGAAAAATATCATATTTCCCTGAACATCCCCAAAGGTTATACCATGGATGTCGATTCAGCTAATTTTGCCTGGATCAGCAGCGAGACACCAACCACCAGTCAGGGAATATTGATCTATTTCTATCCTTATACAAGCGAAGACGTTTTTACCAGGGATAACCTCATAAAGGTCAGAAACCGTACGTTACGCAAGTATGTTCACGGACAGATAAAAGGAACATATATGACCACCGAGACCATTCTGCCTCCGGAGTTCAGGGCATTTAAAAGAAACGGTCAGTATTATGCACAACTGCGCGGCCTCTGGAAGCTGGAAAATGGTTTTATGGGAGGACCGTTCGTGAGCATATCCACTGTAGACAAGTACCACGGCAGGGTGATCACTGTCGAAGGTTATGTGTACGCCCCGGGCGACAAAAAAAGAGAGTTGTTGAGACAGGTAGAAAGCATTCTTTATACCCTGAAAATTTATCCCGATAGATAATAGCCGGGATATCCGGCTTTATAATTTTTTAGCGGCATAATTGCCACTCCAAAGACAGAAGGAGTGGCTTTTTTTTTACATTTGCATGGTAAACAATTTGAAAAATTATGGCATATCTGAAAATAATAAAAGCAGACCAACCCAAAAAGGACCTGTCAACAGTTTATCTTGTGGAAAATAAAAAGGATATTGCTTCCATGGATTTGGATTCCAGGGAGAGGTCTTTTTTGGAGACCCGGCTTTCCGGCAAGAAAGAGATCACACTACTGAATCGTTTTGATTTCCGTATGTATTTTGTCCTTTTACCGGATAAGGGAAACAACGAGCAGAAAAAAGAAAAACTGAGGGAAGCTGCTTTTTCATTGCTAAAACTTTTCCGTGAGTTTGAAGAAAAATACCTGCAAGTGAAAGATCTTTTTAAAAATGGAGATTTTACCCTATCGTTTCTGGAAGGACTGGCACTGAGCGCTTATCGGTTTGATAAATATTTTTCCAAAAAGAAAAACGGTAAAAAGAACTATGCAGGTCCGGAAAAGGTTACCCTGGTCTCGGATCAGGTTCCGGCTGAGGATTTGTCTGAACTTACTGTGATTGTACGTGCCGTAAATTATGCACGCAATCTGGTGAATGAACCGGTATCCTGGCTGAATGCGATGCGGCTCTCTGATGTTTTTCAAAAGATGGGAAAAGAAGCCGGGTTCCGCGTGGAGGTTTTTCACAAGCAAAAGATCGAATCACTGCGTATGGGAGGATTGCTTGCCGTAAACCGGGGGAGTATCGACCCACCCACTTTTACGATCATGGAGTGGAAACCGGAAAATGCAGTGAATAAACAACCGGTTGTATTGGTGGGAAAAGGAGTGGTGTTTGATACGGGAGGACTGAGTCTGAAGCCTACCAAGGACAGTATGGATACAATGAAATCGGACATGGCCGGCGCCGCCGCCGTGGGCGCAACCTTATATGCCATAGCCCGCAACAAGGTACCTTGTCATGTTATCGGGCTGGTTCCTGCCACGGACAACCGTCCTGACGGAAATGCGTATGCCCCGGGGGATGTGATCACCATGTATGACGGAACTACTGTAGAAGTGCTTAATACCGATGCTGAGGGCCGGATGATTCTGGCAGATACCCTGGCTTATGCCGCCCATTATAACCCAAACCTCGTAATAGAATTGTCAACACTTACGGGGGCCGCTGCCATGGCCATTGGCAAATACGGGATTGTTGGCATGGGAACCGCTTCTCAAGAAGATTTTTCAGCTCTAGAAAAAAGCGGCGAAGAAGTCCATGAAAGAATAGTGCGTTTTCCATTCTGGGATGAATATAAGGAGCTGTTAAAATCGGATATTGCTGACCTGAAAAATATTGGCGGACGTGAAGCAGGCGCTATCACTGCCGGGAAGTTCCTGGAACATTTTACAAGTTATCCATATATTCATCTGGATATTGCCGGACCGGCTTTTGTTCAGGAAGAGTACTCCTGGCAGGGCAAAGGCGCTACCGGCATCGGAGTAAGACTATTATATAATTTTGTCAAAAACAGATGCCGGTGCTGACAAACTGAACATATATTTTATCACCTGAAATCTTCAGAACATCATGTCAGAGAAAAAAATAAAAGTAGGTATTACACAGGGCGACATCAACGGGATCGGCTATGAGGTCATCATCAAAACCCTGCTCGATCCCCGGATTAATGAACTCTGTATTCCTATTATATACGGTTCTCCCAAAGTGGCAGCGTATCATCGCAAGGCGTTGAATATTTCTAACTTCAGCATGAACCATATTAAATCGGCAGTCGAAGCCAACCCCAAAAGAGCCAACATTATCAATTGCATCAAAGATGACATTAGGGTGGATCTGGGTAAACCCACCCGTGAATCCGGAGAAGCAGCTTTAATCAGTCTGAAGCATGCTATTGCCGATTTGCAAGACAATCTGATTGACGTGCTGGTGACAGCTCCTATCAACAAAAGTACCATTCATTCCGAAGAATTTCCTTTTCCGGGACATACCGAATACATCGAAGAATCTTTTGGCGAAAAAGGGGACAGCTTGATGCTGATGGTGGGGGAAAATCTCCGGATAGGCGTGGTTACCGGTCACATTCCTTTGGCTGAAGTACCTGCAGCCATCGACAAAGAGAGAGTATACTCCAAAATCCGGATCATGGAAAAAACCATGGTGCAGGATTTCAGGATCAGGGGTCCGAAAATAGCGATGCTGGGACTAAATCCGCATGCCGGTGAAGAAGGACTGCTGGGAAAGGAAGAAGAGGAAATAATAATTCCGGCGATAAAGAAAGCCCGGGAAGAGGATAATATTCTTGTTTTCGGCCCCTATCCGGCTGATGGTTTTTTTGGCGCCGGCGACTATAAGAACTTTGATGCTGTACTGGCGATGTATCACGACCAGGGACTGGCACCTTTCAAGGCAATGCATTTTGAAGAGGGAGTAAACTTTACGGCCGGTCTTCCGGTAGTGAGGACTTCCCCCGCACATGGCACGGCCTATCATCTGGCCGGTAAGGGAGAAGCTTCGCCGGAGCCGTTCCGGCAAGCACTGTATCTGGCTGTTGATATTTACAGAAATCGTAAATTCTACAGGGAAATAACTTCCGATCCTTTACAGGCCCGTCCAGAGACAAAGGAATGAACGGCTGTTTTTCTACCTGATAAAACTAACCTGATCTGAAAATGTTTGATTATATCCAGGGAAAGATTGTAGAGCTGACGCCTGCCAATGTTGTTCTTGATAGCGGAAACATCGGGTATTATATTCATATTTCGTTATACACTTTTATTTCGCTCAAGGAACGTTCCGTAGCCAGGTTGTATATCCAACAGGTGATTCGTGAGGATGCTCACCTTTTGTACGGGTTTGCGGATAAAAAAGAACGGGAGATGTTCCGTTTGTTGGTGAGTGTTTCGGGAATAGGGATCAATACCGCCCGCTTAATCCTGTCTTCCCTGACGCCTGCTGAGGTGGCTCAGGCCATTGTTAAAGAAAATGTGCCTGTATTACAGGAAATAAAAGGAATAGGGGGTAAAACAGCCCAGCGGGTGATCGTAGACCTGAAAGATAAAGTGGGAAAAATATCGGAAGAGGAAGAATTTTTATCCCTCCCGGACAATAGTAACGTGGAAGAATCGTTATCTGCTTTGGTAACTTTGGGATTCCCGAAAGCACTGGCAAAAAAAACAATAAAAAAAATTATCACCGGGAATCCAGGTTTGGCAGTGGAAGAAATTATTAAGAAAGCTTTGAAGATATTATAAAGATTTTCAAATCTGGCCCCTTTTGGATGATAGAAAAATATATGCCATTCTGTTGTTTTCCGGCTTACTGTTTCTTTTGCAGGGGATATCAGCGCAGGCACAGGTAAACAATGCCAGACAGGATACCACCTCGCATGGTGGCACTACTTTATTGCATTATCCTTTTCATGATTACCAGGGAAACCCGTTCCTGCAGCAGAACCAGTCGGGTTTATACCTGCACCTCCCCTCAAATATACAACGCAGAATCGAATATGACCCAAAAACCAATGAATATATTATCTATGAGAAAATAGGAAATAATTTCAATTACCGTCTCCCTTATGTAATGAGTGAGCAGGAGTTCAGAAAATGGCAGTATGATCAGGCTGTACGGCAATATTGGAAACAGAAAGCCAGCAGCAATACAAGCGCTTATCAGCAATCACTTATTCCCAAACTGTTTGTCGGAGGTGAGGCTTTCGACCGGGTGTTCGGGAGCAATACCGTGAACATTGTTCCTCAAGGATCAGCCGAGCTGATATTTGGAGCTAATACATCACGTATTGATAACCCGGCCTTGTCTGAAAAGCTACGAAAGGTAACTACCTTTGACTACAAGGAAAAGATACAGATGAACGTCACCGGAACTGTTGGGGATAAGCTGAAGCTGGGTATTAACTATAATACGGAAGCTACTTTTGATTTTGAGAATCAGACCAAGCTGGAATATACCGGGAAGGAAGATGAGATCATCAAAAAGATCGAAGCCGGTAATATTAATTTCCCTCTTTCCGGGACACTTATCACAGGAAGCCAGAGTCTTTTCGGCCTTAAGACAGATTTACAGTTTGGCAAACTTACCGTCAGCACTGTTTTTTCCCAGCAAAAAGGGCAGACTTCCGAGATTGATGTGAAAGGGGGTGCTCAGATCCAAAACTTTGAGGTGGAAGCCGACCATTATGAGGCAAATAAACACTTCTTTCTCTCACAGTTTTTCCGGGATCATTATGACGAAGCCCTGGCCTACCTGCCGGTGATCAATACCGGTGTAGCGATTCAGCGGATAGAAGTGTGGATCACCAATAAGACAAATCGCTTTGAGAACTCAAGAAATGTGGTGGCTTTTATGGACCTTGGGGAAGAACAGCATAATATATACAATCCGGTGCCGGCATTCAGGCAGACAGGTCAGGGGCCCTATGTCTATAATGAACTGAACGGTCTTTATGACCAGATGAATTCTACCTACAGCGGGATTCGTGACATCAGTCAGGTTACCAATACCCTCGAGCCGCTGAAGCCCGATTTTATCATCGGAAGAGATTTTGAGAAAATTGAAAATGCCAGGAAATTGACCGAAAGAGAATATACGGTGAACAAACAGCTGGGTTTTATTTCACTCAATGCGGCTCTGAATGCGGATGAGGTACTGGCAGTAGCTTATGAATACACAGTTAACGGGAAGGTGTATAAGGTAGGGGAATTCTCAAGTGATGTGAGTGCTCCGGATGCCCTGGTGCTGAAACTGCTGAAAGGAACCAATCTCTCTCCCAAATTGCCGACCTGGAAACTGATGATGAAGAATATCTATGCCCTGGGGGCTTATCAGATCAATCAACGGGATTTTCAGCTTCATGTGGTGTATCATGATGATAAAACAGGGAATGATATTAATTACATTCCGGAAGGCAAGATATCAAAAGAAGTCTTGATAAAGGTTCTGAATCTGGATAACCTGAACTCCCAGAACGAGCCTTATCCGGACGGTTATTTCGACTTTCTCACCGGGATTACCATAAACCCTGCCAAAGGGAGGGTAATCTTTCCGGTGCTGGAGCCTTTTGGCAGTTATCTGAGGAAGAAAATAGGGGATGATGCCATTGCCGACAGGTATGTCTTCCAAGAATTGTATGATTCGACCTTAGTAAAAGCCCGTCAGGTGGCAGAGAAAAACAAGTTTAAGATCGTGGGCAGTTATTCTTCGACTTCCAGTTCGGAGATCCAGTTAAATGCCATGAATGTCCCCAAAGGATCGGTGAAAGTCACAGCCGGAGGAATCCAGTTGAAGGAGAACGTGGATTATACTGTAGATTATAACCTGGGAACAGTGAAGATCATCAACCAGGGGTTGCTGGAGTCGCAGACGCCTATTAAGGTGCAGCTAGAGAGCAATCAGTTGTTCAATCTTCAGACCAAGACACTGCTGGGAACACATCTGGATTATAAAATCAATGATGATTTTCACATTGGCGGCACGGTATTGAACCTGACAGAACGGCCACTGACCCAGAAAGTGAACATCGGTGATGAACCAATCTCCAATACCATGCTGGGGCTGGATGGCACGTATCATACCGAGTCGCGTTTGCTCACCCGTATGGTAGACTGGCTGCCTTTTATTCAGACCAAGGCCCCCTCGACCATTGATTTTACCGGAGAGTTTGCCCAGATGATCCCGGGACATTCAAAAGCCATCCACAAAACAGGAACTTCTTATATTGACGATTTTGAAGGAAGCACCACAACCATCGACCTGAAAGCCTTTAATGCCTGGGTACTCGCCAGCACGCCCCAGGGACAAAATGATCTTTTTCCGGAGGCACAACTGAATAACAACAGATACTACGGAGTAAACCGTGCCAAGCTGGCATGGTATGTGATCGACCCCTTATTTCTACGGAATAATATTAATACTCCGAATTACATGAAGAAAGACCCCAGCTACCAGTCCAGCCATTATGTTCGGGAAGTATTTGAAAAAGAATTGTTTCCAAACCGCGAAAACCCCACCGGCATTCCTACGAACATTGCTGTACTGAACCTGGTATTTTATCCCGACGAAAAAGGACCTTATAACTATGATGCCTCGGCTTCCGCCTATTCGGCAGGGGTTAATCCTGACGGGAAACTGAAAAATCCGACAGACCGCTGGGGGGGGATCATGCGGGAGGTACCTACCAGTGATTTTGAATCGGCCAATGTACAGTATATTGAATTCTGGCTGATGGATCCGTTTGTGGAGATGTCGGATAATTACGGCGGAGACCTGTATCTGAACCTGGGGGATGTTTCTGAAGATATTCTGCGGGATTCACGAAAGAGTTTTGAGAACGGCCTGCCCACCTCGCCAGTAGTACAGGATGTGGATACGACCATCTGGGGTCGTGTACCGGTAAATCAGTCGCTGGTGAATGCTTTTGACAATGATCTCAATGCACGCAGATATCAGGATGTGGGTCTTGACGGGTTGGGAGATGGGGATGAAGTCTCTTTCTTTGCCGCTTACCTGGATTCTATGAAAAGCATCCTGACCCCCGAGGCTTATCAGGATTTGCTGAAAGACCCTTCCAGGGATGATTTTCATTACTACCGCGGCAGCGATTATGACCAGGAGCAACTGGGTATACTGGAGAGATATAAGGCATACAACGGGATGGAAGGAAATTCCCCGACGGCGGAAATGTCAAAAGAACCCTATCCGACCACAGGGTCTACCCTGCCGGATGTTGAGGATATCAATCGGGACAACACCCTGAGTGAAACGGAGAGATATTACCAGTATCATATAAGCCTGCGAACCAAAGACATGGAAGTGGGGAAAAACTTTATCACCGATAAGGTAACCAGTACCGTAACTTTTGCCAACGGAGAGAAATCATCGGTAAACTGGTATCAGTTTAAGATACCTATCAGGGAATATAACCGTATTGTAGGAGATATTCAGGACTTTAAGTCTATACGTTTCATACGTATGTTCATGCGTGGATTCAACAAAGAGACAATCCTGCGTTTTGCCACCTTCAACCTGGTGCGGGGAGAGTGGAGAAACTATTACAACTCTCTTCTTCAGGGAGGTGAACGTATCAATACACCGCAACAGGAAAGCGGGGAGTTCGTGGTTTCTGCCGTGAACATTGAAGAGAACAGCAGCAAGCAACCGGTAAACTATGTGTTGCCTCCGGGCATTGACAGGGTGATCGACCCGACCAATCCTCAGTTGCGCCAGTTAAATGAACAATCTATTCTGTTAAAGGTCAAAGATCTTGAGGATGGGGATGCCCGGGCTATATATAAAAACGTTAATCTTGACTTGCGGAAGTACAAAAAGATCAGGATGGAAGTTCATGCTGAGGCTCTTCCCGGTATTCCGTTGCAGGATGATGAGGTGACGGTATTCATCCGCATTGGGACCGATTACCGCGATAACTATTACGAATATGAAGTGCCACTAAAGATCACCCCGCCGGGGAAGTACAACAACGATCTTGTAACTGACCGGCAGATCGTATGGCCTGAGGACAACAGGATGATCATCCCTCTGAAATTGTTTCAGGAGCTGAAACAGGAAAGAAATACAGCCATACACAATCGACGAACAGGACTGGAAACGAGTGATGTGTATATCAAAAGGATTGAAAACAACAGGGTGATCAAAGTAGCAGGCAACCCTAACTTCAGTAATGTACGTACCATCATGCTCGGCATACGTAATCCTTTGCAGAACAATAATTATCTCAACGATGATGGGACTCCCAAATCTGTGGAGGTGTGGTGCGATGAGTTGCGGCTATCCGACTTTGATGAAAAAGGAGGATGGGCAGCCAACGCCCGTCTGCAGACCCGTCTGGCAGACTTGGGCACTGTAGACATAGCCGGTTTTGCCAGCCAGCCTGGCTTCGGAAGCATCGAAAAGAAAGTGGCCCAGCGCAACCAGGAAGAGGTAATCCGGTATGACATATCCACGAATCTTGAATTGGGGAAATTCTTCCCCAAAAATGCCAAGGTACGGATACCTTTTTTCTTCGGGTATTCCGAAACCCGTATCAATCCCGAATACAACCCCATGGATCCGGATATCCCGCTTAGGTCGGCTTTGGCCCATGCCGAAACCAGGACAGAGAAGGATTCGATCCTTCATTTCTCACAGGACTACAGCAGCAGGAAAAGCATTAACCTAACCAATGTAGGCATTGGCTCTGTCACGAAAAAACCCAGATTCTACAATCCTTCTAATTTGTCCTTCAATTTTGCATACAGTGAGTTGTATCACCGGGATATGAAAACAGTTATCAATCTGGAAAAAAATTACCGCGGAGGATTATCCTATATATTTAATGCACAACCTAAAAACATAACTCCCCTGCGCAAGATGAAGATCCTGCGATCGCCGCTATTCCGGTTATTACGTGACTTTAATTTTTACTATATGCCCAAACATGTGTCTTTCAGAACAGATCTCGACAGGTATTACAATGAAGTAAAAACGCGGAACATTGCTATTCCTGATCTGAAAATTGCACCTACCTTCCGGAAAGACTTTCTCTGGCACCGGAACTATGATGTCAAATGGGATCTCACCAGATCGCTGCGGCTGGATTTTTCTGCAGGAAATATTGCACGCATTGATGAGCCGCCGGGAGGGGTTGACAAAGACAGATATGCTGACGAATATGAACGCTGGAAAGATTCTGTGTGGGTGAACCTTAAACAAGGGGGAAGAAATACGCATTATTTCCATATGATCAATGCTTCCTATACCATCCCTATCAATAAGTTCCCTTTGCTTAGCTGGATTACAGCCACAGTCCGTTACAATCTTAAATACGACTGGCTGATTGGTCCTGTTTATCCCGACTCGATGAACATCCATTTGGGCAATACAATACAAAATTCCAACAATGCCCAGTTGAGCGGACAGTTCAACATGAACAATCTGTATAATAAGGTGGGTTTTTTGAAAAAGATTAATCAGGATAATGCCCGGAGAGCCAGTGGGAAAAAACCCCCTACCAAGAAAAAGAAGGTCTCGTTCACTTCTAACAGGATCAGACTGAAAGGAGGGCGGTCACGAACGATATTTCATAAACTGAAAACAGAAGATATTACTAAGGTTACAGCCTATGATGAAAACGGCAAGGAGATCAAGGGTAAGTATAAGGTGGTAAATCCCGACAAGATCACTTTTACTGCCGATGAAGACCATAAAAACGTGAAGATGGTCATCGAAGGAACTAAAAATGTTAATGAGAACTTTCTTATTATCGCGGGAGAAACCCTGGCCGGGGTGGTAATGGGTATAAAAAACGTAAATCTTTCTTTTTCCCAGAACGAAGGAACTTTATTACCCGGATATATGCCTCGGACAAATATTATGGGCCTCAACAGAATAGGAGATGACCTGGCTCCCGGGTGGCCGTTTGTGCTGGGTTGGCAAGATCATGATTTTCTGTACAAAATTGCGGAGAAAAACTGGTTGACGACAGATTCATTGATTAACAATCCTTACGTCATGACCCATACGGAAAATTTTAATTTCCGCGGTACGTTTGAACCGTTTAAGGGTATCCGGGTGGACATTATTGCCAACAGAAGATTCTCCAAAAATCTTAATGAATATTATAAGTTCAACGATACAAGACAGAAGTATGATTTTAGCAACCCCATGGAAACGGGCAACTTCTCTATGACGTATATTACCATGGGAACAATGTTTGAGACGATACGAAAAGATGCTGAGGGAAACTATGTGTCGGCCAATTTTGACCGTTTTAAAGAATATACACAAATCATCTCCAAACGTCTTGCAGAAAACCGTCATAAACGGGAACCGGGATATGATCCGGATACCGACCCGGAAACAGGATTGCCGTTACAAACCGGTTACAAAAACGGTTATTCCTTAACCAGCCAGGAAGTATTGATGCCTGCTTTTCTGGCGGCATATGCCAAAATGGACCCCTGGCATATATCTTTGAACACCCTGCCATCCATTACTCAAATCCTTCCTAACTGGAGGGTAGTAATAGATATCTTTAATCGCATCCCATTCTTTAAATCATTTCTGCGGTCGGCAAATATTACCCATTCCTACCGTTCGACCTATAACATTGCATCTTATCAGACTGACCTGAATTTTCTCGAAGATGAGAGCGGTTTGAACTGGATCAGGGACATGGAATCTAATTTTATACCTCAATATCAGGTCAATACTGTTTCCATTACAGAGCAATTTGCTCCTTTGGTGGGCTTAGATGTGGTTTGGAAAAACGGCATTACTTCCAAACTGGAATTTAAAAAATCCAGAAATCTGGCATTGAGTTTAAATAATAACCAGTTGATGGAGGTCCATAATGATGAAATTGTTGTAGGTACCGGATACCGCTTCGACAATGTCACATTTAATATCCAAGCAGGCGGCCGGCAAAAAGAGTTGAAAAGCGATCTTAACCTGCGGGCCGATCTGAGCATCCGGGATAATAAAACCATTATGCGAAAGCTGGTGGAAGAAACCAATATTCCTACAGCAGGTCAAAGGATCATCACCCTGAAGCTCTCTGCCGACTATATGTTAAGCGACAAATTCAACCTGAGGCTCTTCTTTGACAGAATTGTTAATGATCCTTTTGTAGCCCTTACTTTCAAAACCGCCAATACCAATTTCGGGATCAGCCTCAGGTTTACGCTGGTACAATAAAAACGAAAAACTTGAAATTATTTTCCGGTTTAGTATCAATTGGTCATTTTTTTTCTGTAAAAAATATTCTATTTTTGAGCGTCCAATATAATAACATTCAAACCATTTAAACATGAACATACCTGATAATCTGAAGTATACAAAAGATCACGAATGGATCCGTGTAGAAGAAGATATGGCGTGGGTCGGCATTACTGATTATGCGCAGAGTGAATTGGGGGATATCGTATTTGTCGAAATCGAGACAGTCGGTGAAACTCTCAACAAAGGAGAAACTTTCGGGACGGTAGAGGCCGTAAAAACTGTTTCCGATGTGTTTTTGCCTGTTTCCGGTGAAATACTGGAATCCAATCCTGCCCTGACAGATACACCTGAAATTATCAACAAAGATCCTTATGGCCAAGGATGGATGATCAAGGTGAAAATATCAAATCCGACCGAACTGGATGATTTGATGGATGCCGCAGCATATCAGAAAATGATCAATTCCTGA
>DRPN01000101.1 GCA_011374625.1 Bacteroidota bacterium | reverse complement strand
CTCTTTATATATTTAACAGAATCAGTAAGAAATATTTTGTAATGGGATTAATGGGAAAAAAAGATAATGATGTTTCTTCAGGTAAGGAACTTGAAAATATTGGAAGTATTCTGTTGCAGCATCGATATAAGAATACTAGGAATGTGTTAAAAATAAATGAATTAAAGGGATTAGCTCATGTTGAGATTTTAAAATTCAAAGAAGATAATGAGAATAATTATGTTCCGGAGGAGTTTATGATATATATTTTATTAAAAAAAAGAAGATATTGTTTTTATGGGGTAGTTGAAAATATTGTGAAAAACTTTAATGTTCCTGTTTCTTTGATAAATTTCAGAGGGAGATACAAAAAGGTGAAATGTATAAATGATATTATATAAGAAAATATTGTTTCTGTGTGCTTTGCTTTTCCTGAGTTTTTTTTCAGGGATGGGACAAAAATCATTGCAGGATTTGAAGAAGCGCCAGGATGAATTGACTAAAGAAATCAGTGAAACCGCTAAAGCGCTTGAATTTACGAAGAAAATGCGGGTAAAAACAATAAATCAACTTTATTTGTTAAACAGGCAAATAAAAAAAAGAAAATTGTTAATCGATGAATATAACAATGAAATTCAAATCATTGATAAAAAAATTAGAAACAACGAACAAGAAATTGATTCCATACAAAAAAGAATTTCTCAGATGAAGGATGATTATACGGAAATAATCAGAAAATATTATCTCATTTATAAATATAAAGGAAATTTAATTGGGTATATTATTTCAGCAAATAATGTTAATCAGGCATATAAGAGATTGAAGTATTATCAACAGTATATGGAGTATGGTCACAAAATATTTAATGAGCTTAAAGATGCTGAAGAGAAAATAAAGAAGGAAAATGAAAATCTTGAAAACAATCGAGTGAATGAGTTACGTGTATTAAACAAGTTAAAAAATGAAGAAGAAAAGTATACAAATGAAAAAGCATTAAAAAATACTTACGTATTATCATTGCAAAAAAGAGAAAGGGAGTTGAGAAAAGATTTGAAAAATAAGGAAGGAGTGAGGAAGAAGCTGGAGGAAACAATGAAAAATATGATGGAAGAGGAGCGTATCAATAAAAGAGGTATAAAATTAAATGCCGGGGAGAGACTGATAGCAATGGAATTTGAGGCAAACAGAGGGAAGCTTCTGTGGCCTACTGAAGGTATCATTATAGAAAATTTCGGTTTTCATAGACATCCCGTATTGAAAAATGTAATGGAAAAGAATGACGGAATTGATATAATGACCAAAAAAGGGAGTTATGCACGTGCGGTATTTGATGGTGAAGTTCGAAAAATTGTTGCTATTCCGGGTGCTAATGAAACGGTCATAATTAAACATGGGAACTTTTATACAGTTTATCAAAATGTGTATAAGGTTAATGTCAAAGTAGGACAAAAAGTGAAAAAGTTGGAAAAAATAGGTATAGTTTTTACGAATCCTAAAAATAAAGAGACAGTATTGCATTTTGAAATATGGAAAGGTACAAAAAATATAAATCCGGAAGAATGGCTTATAAAAAATAAATAAAAATATGACAACCATGAAACAAAAGGCTGAAAAAAATAGTATAATAGGTCTATGAATAAAAAACATGATTATGCAAAAGAGCCTTCAGATAGAGTCGGATCCGGAAAATTTGAGAATAGTTGAAAATCTAATAGATAGATTATCAGAAGAGCACAAAATAGAAGCTGGTCTGTATGGAAAAATTTTAGTAGCTACTGTTGAAGCCGTAAATAATGCTATTATTCACGGGAATAAGTATGATAGAAACAAAAAAATAGATATATGGATTTCAACAGAAATGGAAAAGGTAAAGATATGTATTAGGGATGAAGGTGAAGGTTTTGAGTATGATAATGTACCTGATCCCACTGCTCCAGAAAATATTGAAAACATTCACGGACGTGGTATATTTCTCATGAAAAAGCTTTGTGATAATATTGAGTTCAGAAATAATGGCGCGGAAGTGGAATTAACCTTTAAATTATAAGAGCGTGGCTATTATTTTAAAAGAAAACGCTCCTTATTTTCATATAAATAATAAAAGAAAATTAAAGCAGTGGATAAAAGAATCCGTTGTTAATGAGAATTATATTCCTGAAGGCATTAATTTTGTGTTTGATACAGACGAAGTAGTATATAAGGTAAATGTGAAATTCCTTAAACATGACTGGTATACTGATGTTATATCGTTTGATTACAATAAAGGGAAGAAAATATACGGGGATATTTTGATAAGTGTTGATCGTGTTATGGATAATGCTAAAAAATTTGGAGTTACAATGGAGATGGAAATGAGAAGGGTTATGATACATGGAGTATTACACCTTTGTGGATATAGTGATGAAACGGAAGAGGAAAGAAAATTGATGAAAAAAACAGAAGATAAATATCTTTGTTTGTGGGAGAAAATAATGAAGGGGGAATAAGAGAATGGAGAAATATGATGTGATTGTCGTTGGAGCAGGTCATGCCGGTAGTGAGGCTGCTGCAGCTGCCGCCAATATGGGTATGAAGACGTTATTAATTACAATGGACATGACGAAGGTGGCACAGATGTCTTGTAACCCAGCAATGGGTGGAATAGCAAAGGGACAGATTGTTAGAGAGATTGATGCGTTGGGAGGATATTCGGGGATTGTAACAGACAAAAGCTCTATACAATTCCGTATGCTAAATAAATCGAAGGGACCTGCTATGTGGAGCCCAAGGTCACAATGTGACAGGATAAAGTTCAGTATATTCTGGCGTAAGGAATTGGAGAATATACACGGACTTGATTTCTGGCAGGACAGTGTAATTAAAGTGCTAATAAAGGGTGATAGGGCTATTGGTGTTGAAACGAAGATGGGCGTTGTGATATATGGAAAAGAAATTATTCTTACTACAGGAACATTTTTGAATGGTTTGATACATATAGGAAACAAAAAGGATGAAGGAGGTAGGATATCAGAACCGAGATCTTATGGTTTGAGTGAGCAAATGGAAGATTTGGGATTTAGGGTAGGGAGGATGAAAACGGGCACTCCGGCACGATTGGACGGAAGAAGTATTGATTTTTCAAAGTTAGTAGAACAAAAGGAAGATCCCGAAGGAGGACAGTTTTCATATATGCCGAGGAAAGAGAAAAAATTGAAAAGTAGAAGTTGTTATATACTTTATACAAATCCGATTGTACATGAAGTTTTGGAGAAAAGTTTGGATGAATCACCATTATTTAATGGAACGATAAATAGTATTGGACCAAGGTATTGCCCAAGCATAGAAGATAAGGTAGTTACATTTGCAGACAAGGACAAACATCAATTATTTTTGGAACCGGAAGGTGAATATACAAACGAATATTATCTTAATGGATTTTCCTCTTCCTTGCCTTGGAAAACTCAGTGGGATGCTATGAGAAGGATCAAGGGATTGGAACAAGTTAAGATTTTCAGGCCGGGGTATGCAATTGAATACGATTATTTTGATCCGACACAGTTATATCATACCTTGGAAACAAGGATAATAAAAGATCTTTATTTTGCCGGACAGATAAACGGGACGACAGGTTATGAAGAAGCGGCTGCACAGGGTTTAATGGCAGGAATTAATGCAGCTTTGAAAGTTAAGGAAAATGAACCTTTTGTTTTAAAAAGAGATGAAGCATATATTGGAGTTTTAATAGACGATTTGATTTTGAAAGGAGTTAATGAACCATACAGAATGTTTACCTCCAGGGCTGAATACAGAATGTTGCTGAGACAAGATAATGCTGATTACCGGCTTACAGAAAAAGGATATAAAATAGGGATAGTCAAAGAGGAGAGATATAAAAGAGTGGTAAAAAAGTATGAAAAGAGGGATGAAGTTTTAAAGTTCATAGAAGGATATAGTGTTGTTCCAGAGGAAATAAATGAGCTTCTTGAAAGAAAGGGAACATCAAAACTTAGACAAAAGGTTAAATTAAGGGATGTGTTATTAAGACCACAAGTTAATTTAAATGATATATTAGAATGCATTGATACAGTTAGAAATAAAATAGATGAAGATACGGTTAATAATAAGGAATTGATACAGGCGATTGAAATTGCTATAAAATATGGGGGGTATATTAATAGAGAAAAAAGCATGGCGGATAAGTTAAAAAGACTGGAGAATATAAAACTTAAAGAAAATATTGACTATAAAAATATTTTGTCTCTATCTACGGAAGCAAGGCAAAAGCTGGAAAGAATGAGACCCGCTACCATTGCTGAAGCTTCTAGAATTAGTGGAGTTTCCCCAGCGGATATTAGTGTATTACTGGTTCATATGGGTCGTTAATGTTCCACGTGGAACAATCCCACACGATTTTGCTTCCCCTATTGATGAGAATTGGGATATGTTAATATTTTTCATAAAAAAAGAATAAAAAACCAGACAATGTTAATAAAACTATAAATCTTGGGTTGTTCATCGTTATCTGGCCATGCGGACTTCGAGAGATTTTGAGCGAAGCGAAAAATGTATCTAGAGGCCGGAAAGAATGAAACAAAAGGAAAAATAATGAACCGGGAATGTTGAATGTCAGTTTGCGAAAGATCAGTAAGATAAGAAATGTTGGCAATTGGGTGTGAAATATTGAAAATTATTTGATATTCTGAAATTTAATATTAAAACTTTAAAATAAAACTCATGGAAATATTCGGTAATATTGTAGATGTTGTAAAAAAAGTAATATTTCCTGGAAAAGTGATCATTGATCACGGGAGAATAAAGCGAATTGTTCCTTTGGAAAAAGCTCCGCATCAATTTATACTTCCCGGGTTCATTGATGCTCATGTTCATATTGAGAGCTCCATGCTTACGCCGCAACAGTTTGCTTGTATGGCCATACGTCAAGGAACGGTTGGGGTAGTAACCGACCCGCATGAGATTGCAAATGTCCTGGGAGTGGAAGGGATACGCTATATGATGAGAGATGCGGAGAAAACACCGCTGAAGATCAAAATCGGGATACCTTCCTGTGTACCGGCAACTTCCTTTGAAACTTCAGGGGGGGTAATAGGTGCTGAAGATATTGAAATGTTGTTCAAAGAACAGGAAGACCTTCACCTGGCAGAAATGATGAATTATCCCGGTGTTATATTCGACGATCCTGGGGTTATGGAAAAGATAAAGACGGCCCGGAAGTATCACAGGATCATAGACGGTCATGCTCCTGGTATACGCGGAAAAGAACTGGAGAAGTATATTGCGGCGGGAATCTCCACTGACCATGAGTGTACAGATCTTGCTGAGGCGGAAGAAAAAATAAAAAGAGGGATGAAGATCTTGGTTCGTGAAGGGAGTGCGGTAAAAAATTTAGAGGCTTTGATGCCTTTGATAGATCGCCATCCGGGAGAGATAATGTTTTGTACTGACGATTCACATCCGGATGATCTGGCTGTGAGACATATCCGGGAGATGGTAAGGCGGGCAATAAAAAAGGGTTGCAGCCTGTGGAACGTGCTATCTGCGGCAACTGTTAATCCTGTAAGGTTTTACGGACTTCATGTGGGATTGCTTCAACCGGGGGATCCTGCCGACTTTATTGTATGCCGTGACCTGAAGGAATGGGAACTGCTGGCGGTTTTTCTCGAAGGAAAAAAAGTCTTCGATGGGTTAAATGTGCTGGTAAATAATACTGGAAGCCCGGTGGTAAATAGGTTTGAGGCAGGTCCGGTACGGGAGGAAGATTTATGGATAAAAGCTGTTCCAGGTAAGAATATACGGGTGATAATAGCGAAGGAAGGAAGCTTGATGACTGGTGAAAAGTATGAAAAGCCGGCAGTAAAAGAAGAACTGGCAGTGTCTGATCCGGGAAGGGATATACTGAAAATCGTGGTGATGAACCGTTATAACAGATCTGTCCCACCGGCTGTAGGTTTTATCTCCGGTTTCGGTTTGCAACAAGGGGCGCTGGCTTCCAGTATCGCTCATGATAGCCATAATCTTATCGCGGTTGGTGCGGAGGATCGGGAAATCGTCAATGCCCTAAATGCTGTGATCAGGGAGAAAGGAGGGATCGCCGTATCTCGTAAGGGAGAGATTAAAGTACTGCCCCTGCCTGTGGCAGGACTCATGAGCGCTGAAGAGGGAATCAAAGTGGCAAAGAATTATCAGGATATCAATAAAATAGCACATCTTACCAAAACTTCTTTGCAGGAGCCGTTTATGACTCTTTCCTTTATGGCCCTGTTGGTTATTCCGGAACTGAAGATAAGCGACCGCGGCCTATTTGATGTCCGAAAGTTCGGATTTACAAAATTATTTGTGTAGTGTTTTGATTAAAAACACCGTATGTCTCTCGCAGAAATTATCTGCCATAGCCTGAAAAGTAAAAACGAACTGTGCAGATATACTGAGCTTATTTAATTCTGAATTTTTCTCTATATTTTATCTTTATGCAATCGGATTCTCCTTATACGTCGTTGTCTGATAAAGTACAGGCGCTGCCTGAAACACCGGGAGTTTATCTTTTCCTGAACAAAGAAGATAAAGTGATTTATGTTGGCAAGGCCAAAAACTTGCGAAAAAGGGTAAGCAGTTATTTTACCGACAGGGTGGAGGGGAAAACCCGTGTGCTGGTCGGTCATATCGCTAACATCGACCATGTGGTGGTTGAAAGTGAATCGGATGCCTTATTGCTTGAGAACAATTTTATAAAAAAATACCAACCTCGCTATAATATCCTGCTGAAAGATGACAAAAGCTATCCATGGATTGTCATTAAAAAAGAACCTTTTCCCCGTATTTTCCTGACACGGAATGTGGTACGGGACGGTTCAGAATATTTTGGTCCCTATACATCGGTACGGATGGTGCATACGCTACTTGATCTGATTAGGCAGCTTTATCCGTTGCGTACTTGTAAGTTGAACCTGAACCCTAAAAATATTTCCGCTGGAAAATACAGGGTATGTCTGGAATATCATCTGGGGAAATGCATGGGACCTTGTGTGGGAAAACAAACGGAAGAAGAATATGACAGGGATATTCAGAATGTACGGATGATCCTCAAAGGGCACATCCGTGAGGTGACAGTACATCTGAAAGGTCTGATGGAGAAATATGCCCGTGATCTTATGTTTGAAAAAGCGCAAGTGGTAAAAGAGAAACTTGAAATCCTCGAGAAATACTATGCCCGTTCTGTGGTGGTGTCTCCCAAGATCCGTGAGGCGGATGTTTTTTCAATGATCGACCGGAAAAAATTTGCCGTGATAAATTTCCTGAAGATCGTGAATGGGGCTGTGGTGCAGTGCCACACAATGGAGGTGAAAAAAGTGTTGGGTGAAACAAAAGAAGAAATACTTCCATTGATTGTCAGTAATATAAGGCAGCGTTTTTCCAGCAATGCGACCGAGACAATCGTGCCATTCCGGCCGGAGGCAGATATAGCCGGTACCAAATGGACTGTGCCGGTGCGGGGAGATAAGAAAAAACTGCAGGAACTGTCCGAACGCAATGCGAAATATTATTTAGTGGAGAAAGAAAAACATGAAGAGCATTATCTCAAAAAGTATAGTACAGAACAAAAGCTGGAACAGCTCAGAAAAGATCTGCATATGCAGGAATTACCCAGGCATATCGAATGTTTTGACAATTCGAATCTGCAGGGAACTCATCCTGTGGCATCCTGCGTCGTGTTCAAAAATGCCCGGCCCTCCAAAAAGGACTACCGGCATTTCAACATTAAAACTGTGGAAGGTCCCGACGACTATGCTTCAATGGAGGAAGTGGTGTACCGTCGTTATAAACGCTTGCAGGAAGAAGGGAAGGAACTACCGCAACTAGTGGTTATTGACGGGGGTAAAGGGCAGTTAAATGCGGCGCTGAATAGTCTGAAAAAACTGGAACTGGAACATCGCATTGCATTAGTGGGTATTGCTAAACGGCTGGAAGAGATCTACTTTCCCCACGATCAGGTACCATTATATCTGAACAAAAACTCTGATTCGCTGAAGATTATTCAGCATCTGCGGGACGAGGCACATCGTTTTGGCATCACCTTTCACAGGCAAAAACGTTCGAAAGACCTGCTGAAAAGCGAACTGGACGGTATTCCCGGTATCGGGCCGAAAACGATCAAAAAACTACTGGAACGCTTTGGTTCCGTTGCCAATATTAAAGTACAGACCATCGAGGCACTGGAAAGCGTAATCGGTAGGTCAAGAGCTAAGAATCTACGTAGGGCACTACGTAGGAAAAAAGATGAGGAGAATGATGAATAACGGAGAAGTAATCTCGAATTTGATACAGGAGCAAATGGAGGGATTTTGCTTTCAAATATGGAAAAACTTAAAATCAATAAGTATTAATTCTTACCACCTTTTGTAATATGGATATTCCCGGAACAACCACATTCAATTGAGTTTTAAATATTGCCTGCCCACCATATCCCGAATTTGCAGAAAAGGGAGGGTTGAGATAAACTGGTGATTATCATTCTTCTGACATTAGGGGATTTGATATCTTCGGCAGGTTTATATTCAATCAACTATGGATAAAAATCTGATTATATTTCTGAAATAATAAATTATTTCGATAGATTTTTATATTTTCACAAAAACAAAACTTATTTGTCATAAATAAAAATTTAAACATATGAAATATCTGTTTTTATTATTGATTTTTACTTTTGTTTACGGAATGATGTTTGGGCAGGAATCCGTATTTTCCGTAGAAAACGGAGGATTTGAAGAATGGGAAATCCCGGCGGGGCTGGATAATTCCATGATGGAACCTGTCGGCTGGAGTTCCCTGAAAACCTCGGATAATTCCAGCCTGAACAATCTGGCTCCGGTGGTCTGGAATAAATCAACCGATGCACATAGTGGAAATTATTCGGTGTACCTGAAGAATAAATCCATATTTGGAATTGTAGCTACCGGGACGCTCACCAATGGCCGCATTCATTCTGCCATGAATCCCGATGACGGCTATGTTTTTACGGATACAACTGATGCCCGCTGGAATTCACGCATTAATTCCAGGCCTGACAGTCTGACAGGGTGGTATAAATACAATTCCACGGGCAATGATAAAGGGGTAGTGGAAGTGGATCTTCATGTGGGGTATTACAGAAAGCCCGGTTCGGCAGACGATTCGACCCGGCTGATTGGAAAAGCAATGTTCAAAACTCCGCCGGAAGCAGTAACGAAATGGACCCGCTTTGCTGTACCTTTTGAATACTTTAATGACAAGACCCCGGAATATTATCTCTTTATACTTAATTCAGGAGACGGGAAAGCGGCTGTAGCCGGCAGTGAAATATGGTTGGACGACATTTCTTTTGTCTATAATGACTTGCCGGCACTAAAGAAACCTCTCGGTAAGGAGACATTGAAAGTTTATACGTCTTTTGGAAACATTTATATCCGAATGGTTTCGGACATCAGTAACGAATATCAGGTAATTGTTACCGATGTTCTGGGCCGAAGGATCTTCCGGGGAAAGGTCTCTTTCGGCGAAGATCTAATATTGAATCCGGGTCAAAAAGGCATTTATATTGTACATGTATATAACGAGAAAGAAACGTATTCCCGAAAGGTGACGGCAGGGTAGGGTGATAATTTTATAAGATTTTGAGAAAATATAAGATAATTAGTTGTAAAAGATATTTATGGATATTCAGCGGAGTCTTTTTGCTGATATTTGCTTGTACTTCTTTTGCTCAAAAGGGAGAGATCATGGGCATGATTACAGATAAGGAAACCAGGGAACCTTTGGTAGGTGCCAATATTTATATAAAACACAATTTGACGGTGGGTACAGTCAGCGACATGAACGGACATTATGTCCTGAGATGTGATCCGGGACGTTATATTTTTGTTTATTCTTATACGGGTATGAAAACGGTGGAAATAGAAGTTACAATCTTTGGAGATTCCACTGTCAAAGTGGATGTCCCCATGGAGATCTTTAGTGAGCAGTTTAAGGAAGTAGTAGTAAAGGCCGGAAAATTTGACAAAAGCTTAGAGGATCAAACCGTATCCATGGAGGTTTTAAAACCCCGTTTGATGGATACACGAAATACCACATCTGTTGAGACAGTATTGAACATGATACCGGGGCTTACTATCCTGGATGAAGAACCACAGATACGAGGTGGGAGTGGGTTTACTTTTGGCGTTGGAAGTAAAGTGGCTGTGTTTATTGATGATTTGCCTGTCATGTCGGGAGATAACGGGAAACCCGACTGGTCGCTTATTCCTATTGAAAACATCAAGCAGATCGAGGTGGTAAAGGGTGCTTCATCGGTATTGTCGGGATCGGCTGCACTAAGTGGAGCCATATATATCCGTACGGCTTATCCGGGGCTTACCCCGAAAACAAAAGTAAAAGTATATACCAGTATGTATGATCGTCCTCCGCAACCGGCTTCCAAATGGTGGAAGGGAATAAATGCAGGCGTTGGTGCCAGTTTCCTGCATTCACGCAAGGTAAATGACGGATATACTGACCTTGTGATAGGAGGGTGGTTCCTGAAAGAAGACAATTATATCGGAGCGCCTAAGCCAGGTCCGCTGGTTGTGGATACAAGCAATATTGAGGACAAGGATATGGTTAATAACAAAATACGCTTGAATTTTAATTTTAAACATCGTTCGAAACAAATCAGAGGCTTGGCCTATGGTATGAACGGCAATTTTATGTATTCAAAAAGCAGTACTGCCATGGCCTGGCTGGACGATACCACCAATTTTTACAGGGCCTATCCCGGGGCTGTGTTGCTTGGAACTCATTTGACATGGTACCTTGATCCTTTCATCAGTTATTATACGGGTATGGGAAGTAAGCATAAGTTTTCCAACCGGATATTTGTTTCGGACAATGATATGATCAACGATCAGTCCAACAACGTGTTTATGTTGTATAATCAATATCAGTATTCCAAGAGTTTTTCCAATCTGGGTAATCTGGAGTTCATAGGTGGTGCTGCAAGTAGTTTTACGCGCAGCAATGCCAATATGTACGCTACTTCCGGATCACCGGTGAATTATCTATGGAACATGTCCCTTTTTATGGAGCTTGAGAAAAAATTCGGCAATGCCCTGACCCTGTCCGGGGGAATGCGCATTGAACATTTTTTGTTAAATGATACAATTATAGATACAAAGCCTATATTCCGTTTTGGAGCCAACCTGAAACTGGGTCAGGAAACTTACTTGCGGATGTCTATGGGCCAGGGCTACCGTTTTCCTACAATCACCGAGCGTTTTATTCGTACTAACGTAGGAAGTTTTGGCGTTTTCAACAATCCGACTCTGGAGCCGGAGACAAGCTGGAATGCTGAAATAGGCGTTAAGCAGGGATTCAAATTAAGCCGCTTTTACGGGTATTTGGATGGAGCTTATTTTTATCAGGAGTATAACAACACCATTGAATACTTGTTTGGTTTCTGGGACCCTACCTATTCGTTTGCTCTTGCCGGATTTAAATTTGTCAATACAGGAAAATCCAGAATCACAGGCTTGGACCTTTCCCTAAACGGAATAGCCAAAATATTCAAAGACTTTAATATTTATATGCTGATGGGATATACGTATGTGCTGCCGATTGCGTTACAACCGGATTATGTCTTTGCTCATGATTATAAATCTGGTACTGTGGGTAGTGATTTCAGTTACAATTCGACAAGTGTGGATCCATCCCAAAAAATCCTGAAATATCGTTTTAAACATACAGCAAAGATAGACTTGGAAATTGATTACAAAAAGTTCAGTATCGGTGGGAGCATGAAATATTTCAGCAAAACGGAGAATCTGGACAAGGCTATTTTTGATTTTGAAGACGCCACAACATCTGCCGGAGGCACTCTGCAGTCTGTATTATACCGTAAATATTATTACAATCACAATCATGGAAACACAATAATGGATGGACGCATCAATTATGGTATCGGGAAGCATCATAAGGTAGGGTTTATCGTGAATAATCTGTTGAATTGCTGGTATTCACTGAGGCCTCTGAAAGCTGAACCTATACGGAAGTTTATGGTGCAGTACAGATTGGAATTTTAAAACAGGAAATTGTGGTTTCTTGCTGATCCGGTCTTCATTTTTTTCTTTCTATTGCATACTCCACCAGTTGCATCAGGCTGTTCCTGGCTTCGTTATCCGGGAAGTCATTCAAGATAGCCAGAGCCTTTTGCTTGTATTCTTTCATCACTGTGCTGGCATAATCTATACCTCCTTTGTTATTTATCAGGTCAATGATCTCTTTGATGGCCCGGCGGTCTTTCCCGGCACGCCGAATGGTAGAGCGTAGCTTAATCCTTTCAGCCGGAGAAGATTGTGATAAAGTATAGATAACAGGAAGAGTAAGCTTCTTTTCTTTCAGGTCGTTACCCGCCGGTTTTCCGGCAATGCCGTTATATTGATAATCAAAAATATCGTCCCGTATTTGAAATGCGATGCCCAGGGATTCACCAAAACGCCGCATGGCATCAATTACTGTTTCATTGTCGGTAACGGCTTTGGCTCCGCATTCTGTACACGCCGAGAAAAGGGAAGCCGTCTTCATACGGATAATCGAGAAATAATCCTTTTCGGTAATATTCAATTTTTTGGTTTTCTGTATTTGGTCCAGTTCCCCTTCGCTCATCTCTTTGACAGCGCGGGAAACGATTTCCAGCATATCATAATCTTTGTTTTTCACAGTCAGCAATAAACCTTTGGCGAGCAAATAGTCACCCGTAAGTACTGCTATCTTGGATTTCCAAAGAGCGTTGATGGTGAAAAACCCCCTCCGTTCGAAAGATTCATCCACTACATCATCGTGGATAAGTGTAGCAGTATGCAACAATTCGATCAGGGTGGCAGCAGTAAAACTACGTGCATTGATTCCCCCAAGCATACTTGAGGTCAGAAAAACGAACATAGGGCGCATTTGTTTCCCCTTTCTGCGAAGAATAAAGTGTGTTGTAATATTTATTAAAGGACTGGAGCCTTTGACGGAAGAGGAAAAATAACTGTTAAATGCATTTAATTCCTTGGCGATAGGCTTTTTGATTTCTTCCAAGCTCATGGATATCACTGATAATTTGCAAATAAAAAAAGTAAAATTATGAATTATGCTAATAATATGTTATATTTTTTTGAAAATATGATAAAAATCTTACATAGCATTTTAACATATTTATATATTTGTATTTATTATAATAGTATTGGATAATGACAAAAAATAGATTCTCATCGGAACAATTGGACCGGGCGGCCAATATTCTGAAAGCTATTGCTCATCCCATGCGTATCTCTATTTTGAATTATCTTGAAGAAAAAGGGTCATTGACGGTGACGGAAATACATAAATTGCTGGGAATAGAACAATCCACGACCTCCCATCATCTGAGTATTTTAAAAGATAAAGGTATTTTAGGTTCCAAGAGGGACGGAAAAAACACCTATTATTTTTTAAAATACGAAAATATCAACCAGATCCTGGATTGTATCAGTAAGAATACATAATGGGTTCGAGGCTTGGGGTTAATTTGGTCTGTAAATGTTTTTGAAATTTGTATGTGATTTCATAACTTTTAACTCTCCTGCCTGTCGTAGATAACTTTTAACTTTAATTCCCTATCTTTGTATGAACAGTGGCAAAATATATTCATGGCAAAGATCAGGATCACAAAGAAGTTTGGTTTTGAGATGGCACATGCCCTTTGGAACTATGACGGGGCCTGTAAAAACATTCACGGTCATTCCTATAAATTGTTTGTCACGGTAAGAGGAGAACCGGTGCAGGACGAAAATAATGTAAAGACCGGCATGGTTATGGATTTTGGTGACCTGAAACAGATTGTGAACCGGACAATCGTAAAAAGATTTGACCATTGTATGGTGGTCAGCCGGAAGGCCCCCCATGATTTTTTAACCAAGGTGGAGCAAATGTTTGATAAATATGAAGTGACTCCCTTTCAGCCTACCAGTGAAAATCTGTTGTCGTATTTTGTGCAGATTCTGAAAAAAGAACTGCCTCCGGAAGTTGAACTGGTGAAGTTACAATTGTATGAAACCGAGTCCAATTATGCGGAATGGCACCGGGAAGATAATCTTTGAAACCTTAGAAATCCTAAGAATAAGAATATGAACCCCGGAAATGGACAAAAGGAACTTTATTTGGTGGATGCATATGCCCTGATTTTCAGGGCTTACTTCGCGTTTATTCGTAATCCGCGAATTACATCAAAAGGACTAAATACTTCTGCAATATTTGGTTTTGTTACTACACTTGAAGAGTTACTTAAAACCTATCACCCTTCTCATCTGGCCATTGTGTTTGATCCTCCGCGACCTACGTTCCGTCATAAAATCTATCCTGAATACAAAGCCAATCGCGATGCAACACCTGAGGACATAAGGATTGCCGTTCCCTATATAAAAGAACTGGCTGAAGCCTACCGGATACCGGTGCTGGAGCAACCTGGCTATGAAGCGGATGATGTTATCGGTACCTTATCGCACCAGGCGGAAGAGCAAGGATACAGAACTTTTATGGTGACTCCTGACAAGGATTATCTGCAATTGCTCTCTAAAAGAGTTTTTTTACTGAAACCGCGAACCAAAAAAAATGAGATTGAGGAGATTGGGATCAACGATCTGCCCGAGTATTTTCACGTGGAACATCCTTCGCAGGTGATTGATGTACTGGCTCTCTGGGGGGATGCTTCTGACAATATACCCGGGGCTCCCGGTATCGGGGAAAAAACGGCCAAAAAATTGATCAACCAATACGGTTCCTTGGAAAAACTGTATGATCATATTGATGAGTTATCGGGAAAATTAAAGAATACACTAATGCAATACAGGGATCAGATATTTCTTTCGCGTGACCTGGTTACCATACGTACCGATGTGCCGGTTTCTTTTGATGAAAAGTTGTTTGAGAATTCGGGGCTGGATGAAGAGAAAATCCGGCAATTGTTCAAAGAGCTCGAGTTCAAAACCCTTTTGCAACGGGTAATTTCCCCTAAAGAACAGGAGGGTGCTGTTACAGGAACACATATTCAGGGAAACCTTTTTGACCAGCCTGCTTCCGGCAACGACGGACCATCTGACGGAAAAGAAACTATTGACAGTGTGTTTCATGATTATCATTTACTGGATACAGACGATAAAATAAAAGAACTGGCGGAAACCCTATCCGGGCTGAAAGAATTTTGTTTCGATACCGAGACTACAGGCCTGAATTTTCTGGATGCTGAAATCGTAGGTCTTTCCTTTTCTTTCAAACCACACGAAGGATATTATGTTCCTCTGCCACCAGAGCATGCTAATGCCACAAAACGCCTGATGTTGTTAAAAACGCTTTTTGAAAATACGTCTATCCGCAAGATCGGGCAAAATATGAAATTCGACATGCACATGCTTGAAAATTATGATATCCATGTGAGGGGAACGTTATTTGATACGATGCTGGCACATTATCTTCTTTTTCCCGAGCAACGGCACAATCTGAATGATATGTCGGAGAATTTGCTGGGTTACCAGCCGATATCTATTGAAAGACTTATCGGAAAAAAAGGTAAAAACCAGATTAGTATGCGGAAGGTAGAAGCCGAAACTATCAAAGAATATGCAGTCGAAGATGCGGACCTGACTTGGCAACTGAAGGAAGTGCTGGAACCGGAACTGAAAAAGAATGGTCAGGACAAGCTGGCAGAAGAGATAGAGATGCCTCTGGTGCACGTGTTGCTGAAAATGGAACGTGCAGGCATACGTTTAGACCCGGGAGTGCTGAAACAATATGAAAATATTCTGAAAGAGGATTTGCAGAAGCTGGAACAAGAGATCCACAAATTGGCAGGTGTGGAATTTAACATTTCCTCGCCAAAACAGTTGGGTGAGGTTTTGTTTGAGAAAATGAAGATCGTGGACAATGCCAAAAAGACTAAAACCAAACAATACTCCACCAGCGAGGAGGTACTGACTCAGTTAAAAGGGAAACATCCGATCATCGAAAAAGTGTTGGAATACCGGTCGGTCCGTAAGCTTCTATCTTCGTATGTAGAAACATTGCCCGGATTGGTACATCCTCAAACAGGGCGTATCCATACAGAATTTAATCAGGCTATTGCTGTTACAGGCCGTTTGAGCTCGGCCAATCCTAATTTGCAAAATATTCCCGTACGGGAAGAACGTGGTCGGGAAATCCGGAAGGCTTTTGTTTCTTCCGGAGAAGAGTATTTGATCTTATCTGCTGATTATTCACAGATCGAATTGAGGCTGATGGCCCACCTTAGCGAAGATGAAAGCATGATACGTGCTTTTTTAAATAATCAGGATATTCATGCAGCTACGGCTGCAAAGATCTATAATGTCCCGTTAGAAGAAGTTACCCGTGAGATGCGCAGTCATGCCAAAACAGCCAATTTCGGGATCATTTACGGAATTTCTTCTTTCGGTCTGGCTCAACGGCTAGATATCTCCCGGACCAAAGCTAAAGAGCTGATAGACGGTTATTTCAAATCATTCCCTGGCGTGAAGAGATATATGAATGTCAGTATTCAAAAAGCCCGTGAAAGAGGATATGCCGAGACTATTATGGGACGCAGGAGATATTTGCGGGATATCAACTCTGGAAACTCGTTCATCCGCAGTATGGCCGAACGTAATGCCATCAATACTCCCATACAAGGCTCGGCAGCCGACATTATCAAATTGGCCATGATACGCGTCCAGAAAATACTGGAAGAAAAAGGACTGAAAACAAAGATGATCCTTCAGGTGCATGACGAACTGTTGTTTGATATGTATCTCCCGGAAAAAGAAGAAGTAATTGACTTGGTAGTGTATGAAATGGAAAATGTGGTGAAGTTGAAAGTACCGTTGACCGTAGATTATGGTATCGGCAGGAACTGGCTGGAAGCACATTAAAAAAGAATCTTGAAGGATGAACAAAATAATAAAAGATGAAAAAATTTGTAGGGGCTCATGTCAGTGCTTCGGGAGGGGTGGAAAACGCCCCGGTGAATGCCCATGATATAGGGGCTAAAGCGTTTGCTTTGTTTACCAAAAACCAACGTCAGTGGGTGGCTAAGCCCCTGACTGGAAAAAGCATACGTACATTCCGTAATAATCTGGAAAAATATGATTTTCACCCTGATTATATACTGCCTCATGACAGCTACTTGATCAACCTGGGGCATCCGGAAAAGGAAGGACTGGAAAAATCCAGAAATGCTTTTCTGGACGAAATGCAGCGGTGTGAACAACTGGGATTGAACCGTCTGAATTTTCATCCCGGCAGCCATCTTAACAAAATTTCTGAAGAACAATGTATGAAAATCATTGCCGAGTCCATCAATATTGTTCTCGATAAAACCCGGGGAGTAACGGCGGTGATTGAAAATACGGCCGGTCAGGGTACCAATATTGGCTTTTCGTTCGAACAGATCCGGTTTATCATGGATCATCTGGAAGATCAGGACCGGGTGGGAGTGTGTATTGATACTTGCCATGCTTATGCGGCAGGCTATGATATCAAAACCCCGGAAGGATATGAGGAAACATTTAAACAATTTGATGAAATAATTGGATTATCCTTTTTGAAAGGTATGCATTTGAATGATTCAAAAAAAGGATTAGGTTCACGTGTCGACAGGCATGATAACCTGGGAAAAGGGATGCTGGGGTTGGAGGTGTTTAGTCGGATCATGAACGATACCCGGTTTGATAATATACCGCTGATCCTGGAAACTCCAGATAACTCCCTTTGGGCGGGAGAAATAAAATTGTTGTATTCGATGATCGAATAGATTTTGTAATTAAATATTTCAGCATGGATCCTTTCTTTATCACAATACAGTACTGCATGTGTGGCTGCTTTGTTATAGGCTCTCTACGGCGGGGAGATATAATTATGGTTTTATTTGATAACAATCGTGTCCCGGCTGATTGCAAGGGCTCCGAAATAGCCCAGCGCCCCGCCGGACAGATTTGTGGTGGGATTGGCCGGCGTGGTGGCTGTCCCAAACCGGTTAGCCGCTGTAACATTGGATAAAGTCAACATATATTCATAAACTCCTTTGTCAATGGATTGCAATTCAATAATTGCTGTGTCTCCTGGTTGGTAATAGGCCCCGTATAGATAATAAAGTATTTGATTACCGTCGGTTAACCGGTCATTCAGAACATGAATGACCGTGCTGGTTTTTTCCCCTTTCATCATTTTGATCCGGTAGTAGTTCTCTTTTCCGGGTGGATCCGAGAAGTAGATGATGATAAAATAACCAGAATCGGCAAATCGCGACCCCGGAAAATATCGGACACGCAATGAGTCTATCGGAACAGGATCCTGCATTACAGAAGAGGCGTTATATACATGTTTTTGCCATTGTATCTGCAGATGATAGGTTAAACCGGGGGTGCCCTTGAACTGTGAATTTACATAAAATCCCTGTTTTTTTTCCCTAAAATACCAGTAGTGGTCTTGACTGTCTTTGACAAAAATCAAAGCCCCTGACAGGTATTTGATCATACCCGGATTATAATAATCTGTAGTCTGGCTCATGATGACCCTGTGCGGTGCTGGTATATTAGTTATTGTTCCTTCGATTACTACGGCTGGTTCAGCATTGTTCAACGGAATGTTTACGACTTCTTCACAAGCGGTGAAAAGAAGAGAAAGTTGGATGATATATAGCAGGAAAAGCTTTTTCATATTTAAAATTTGAAATTATAGGTAACCGTCGGGACGATGGAAAACAGGTAAATCTTTACGGCCTCCGTGATCCACGGATCGTTTTCATTGGTCTGAAAACTGATAGAATAAGCATTCTTGCGAGCATAGACATTGTAAATTGAAAAATTCAGGCTCGAACGGAATTTTTTCTCAGGATTCAACCGGCAGGTAGCCCCCAGATCCAAACGGTGATAGGGAGGCATACGATACCCGTTTCTTTCCGTATAATAGTTGACATATTGGTTTTCAATAAAATATTTTCCGCTGGGAAAGGTGACGGCATTTCCGGTATAATAAACCCAGGTGGCTGAAAAAGACCATTTGTTATTAAGGTCATATATTCCCACAAGGGAAATATCATGGATCCGGTCCTGCTTGGCCGGGTAGGTTTTTCCCTGATTAATATCTTTGAAGCTACGCAAGGACCTTGCCAGGGTATAACTGGCCCATCCGTGAAAAAGGCCTTTGTTTTTGCGTATAAGTAATTCAATACCATAAGCTTGTCCGGAACCGAATACCAATTGGGATTCGACCAGTTCGTTAAGAAAGATATCCGCTCCGTTTTTATAATCAATCTGGTGAGTCAAATTTTTATTGTAAGCTTCCACAGATATTTCCCATGAATTTTCCTTAAAATTGTGAAAATAACCAGCAGAAATCTGATTGGCTATTTGTGGTTTCACAATCATACTACTCGGAATCCATAAGTCGAGCGGGGTTCCGGAAGAGCTGTTGGATAAGAGATGAAGATATTGATGCATGCGGGTGAAGGAAACTTTTACGGAACTGTGAATTCCTGTTTTTATGTTCAGGAGAATGCGGGGATCAATATTCCAATAAGTTTTGATGATATTGTGTTTGGGATACCATGTAGTGTCTGTGACGTCTCCCTCATCGTTAAAGTGATAGATATGGGCAGGGCTCATGATTGAAAAGGAAGAGAATCTTGTCCCGTAGTGCAACGTTAGTCCGGATGATACTTTCCATTCATGTGAAAGATAAAGAGCATTTTCTAAAGCATATTTGGTTTCCATTTTCATGTCGTTTGCCGGAAAATCCCCGGAAGATGAGACTTCTCCCGGCATAAACCAGTGATAATTTACCTTAAACCCAAATCTCAGGGTATGACTGGAAGAAGGATAAAACTGAAAATCTTCTTTCCAGTTAACATCCCTTATGGCAGAGTAAAGATCGAATCTGTTTTCTTCACTGGTGATATTGAAATTATAATTATAATTGCTGTAAATCAAAGAAGTGTTCAGAAACAGGCATCCGGAGAAAAGATGATTCCAACGCAATGAAAGGGTTTGGTTGCCCCAGTCAATGCCGAAGTATTTCTGAACCCTGAATACATCTCTGCCCAGATATCCGGATATATAAATCCGGTCATTTTCACTAATCCGGTAGTTGGCCTTGGCGTTAAAATCATAAAAAAATAATACATTGGAATTCACGTTGGTATCCGGAAGTATTTTCAGGAACAAATCCGCATAAGTCCTCCGGCCGGTAACCATAAAGGATCCTTTTCCCTTGTGAAAGGGACCTTCCAGTTGGAGGTGTGAGGAAATCAGGCCGATTCCTCCGGTGCCTGTCAGTTTTTTATTGTTTCCTTCTTTCATTTTTACGTCCAGTACGGAGGACAGTCTGCCCCCGTAATTTGGCGGTATAAAACCTTTCATGATTTTAACATCCTTGATAGCATCTGAATTGAATGCCGAGAAAAATCCCAAGAGATGAGATGCATTATATACGGGGGCTTCATCCAGCAGAATCAGGTTCTGGCAGGCATTGCCTCCCCTGACGTATAAACCGCTGTTTCCTTCTCCTACGGCTGTGATCCCTGGTAACAACTGCATGGTTTTCAGAATGTCCTGTTCGCCAAAAAGAACAGGGATTGACTGGATATTACGTGGAGTAAGCCTGTTTACTCCCATTTCTGCAGACCGAATCTGGTAGTCGGAGGCCTGTCCCGAGACAACCACTTCACCTAGTGTACGGGAAGAAGGCTTCATCTCAATGTTTATTGTGACATTTCGATCAATGTTGATTTCCAGTTCTGTCGGCTTGAATCCGAGATATCGGTAAATGATTAGGTGTTTTCCTGCAGGCAGGGTTAGAGAATAAAATCCGTATTGGTTAGTGGTGGTTCCTGTTTTCAGATCTATGGCATTAATAGTAGCTCCGATTAGTTCTTCCCCATCACCGGCATCCCGGACATATCCGCTTAAAGTATATTTTTCCTGTGCGAATACCACTATTGACATATACAATACACCGGTAAAGAGTAAGTATATTTTTATTAAAATTTTCATATCCTGATAATATTCTTCCCAAGTTCAACTCATCCTATTGACACTAACCCAAATGTTTTTTTCCTTTTGTTGTAAAAGTAACATTTATGGTTTTATATGATAAAAATTTTTATTTTCTATTTATGGGGCATAATAGTAGAAATTTTTCCGTGTCCTATGCCAATTGAAATAAACTTTTATTAATTTACGCAGGTTTTTGAAAATAATAATTTGTTCAGTAAAAATTTGTAAAAATGGCAAATGTTAAGAAGACGAAAGGTGTTATTGCAATCTTAACCGGTGGAGGTGATGTTCCGGGTTTGAATCCGGCTATAAGAGCAGTTACGATCAGGGCTAACCGAGAGGGTTACAAAGTGATTGGATTGCGACGTGGCTGGGCCGGCATCACTGAGATTATCCGGGATCCGAAGGCGGATAACAGCCGTAATTTTATGATTCTGACGGATGATATCGTAAACAAGGCAGGACGTACAGGGGGTACTTTTTTGCATACTTCCCGAACCCGTCCCAGTCATATAAAGAAAGATGACGTGCCCAAACATCTGCAGGATCAGTATAACAAGGACGTAAACGACTTGACTCCCGAGATACTGAAAAACCTGGAGTGGCTTGGCGTGGATTTTCTGATCCCCATGGGGGGAGACGATACCCTGAGTTATGGCGTTCGTCTTTATCAGGAAGGGGTTAAAGTGGTTGCTATTCCCAAGACCATGGACAATGATGTTCCCGGTACCGATTATTGTATTGGCTTTAGCACTTGTGTGACAAGGACAATTAGCATGGCCAACAGCCTGCGTACTTCTGCCGGTTCACATGAACGTATCCTCGTGATGGAAGTTTTTGGAAGATATGCCGGGTTTACGGCCATGTTGCCGACCATGGCAGGAGCTGCCAACCGTTGTGTAATTCCCGAGTATAAATTTGACATGGATCAATTGACCAAACTGTTGGTGGAAGATCGAAATCGTAATCCAAGCTGTTATTCTGTAGTACTTGTATCGGAAGGAGCCATGTTCAAAGGCGGTGAGATGGTCTTTCAGAATCAGGAAAAAGACGCATACGGCCACGCCAAACTGGGAGGAATTGGCGACTTAGTTTCCAGGGAAATAAAAAACAGAACGGCCAAATTCAATCACGGAAAAACCATAAATGTCATTAATCAGAAACTGGGTTATCTGGTGCGCGGTGGCGATCCGGATTCTCTCGATTCCATCGTGCCGATGGCATATGGCAACCTGGCGCTCGACCTGATTCTTTCCAAAATACACGGAAGATTGGTAGTCCTGAAAAACGGACGGTATGATGACGTACCACTCGAGGTGGTGACCAGCCGAAAAAAAGTTGTGAATGTTCAGGAATATTATAATACAGACAGACTGAGACCTTTCTACCACAGTTTTGAAATGAAGCCGTTCCTGTTGATGGCTTCCGAGTTATAGCTTTTTCCGGAAAACAACAGACGGAAACGTATTTTTCAAGAAGACTTATAGTATCTTTGCTATAAGTCTTTTTTTTGTAATAATGAAAGTAGTTGTTCAAAGGGTTAAAGAAGCCTCTGTCCGGGTGGAGGGAAAGTCAGGAGCAACGATCGGAAAAGGGCTCTTGGTATTGGTTGGTATCGGACATGATGATGGTTCGGGAGATGCGGAATGGTTGGTGAAAAAGATTAGTCAGTTGCGTATTTTTAATGATGAACGGGGAGTGATGAACCTGTCCGTAAATGAGATAGGTGGAGAAGTCCTTGTGATCAGCCAGTTTACCCTGCTGGCTAAAACAAAAAAAGGCAACAGGCCTTCTTATGCACATGCAGCACCGCCGGAAAAAGCAGTCCTGCTGTATGAAGAATTTGTTAAAATGCTGGGAAATAAAATAAAGGGGAAAGTAAAAACCGGAAAGTTCGGTGCTTATATGCAGGTGTCGCTTGTCAATGATGGTCCGGTTACCATTATCATTGATACAAAACGGAAAGAATAAAAAATATTGGATATGAGCATTCAGGAAACATAACAATAAATAAATCTCTGAATACACGAATGGGAAGTAAGATATTTTAATGATTGATAAGTATAACGATTCTTATCGAGAAGATTGGAAAGGATACATGCGTCATGGCGGGGAAATACAACGAAAAGAAAGAGGGAGGGCTCATAAACAATTTGAAGTTAAAATAATTTAGCAATTATGGATCATCTGGTGAAGGAACCGTTTCAACCCACAGACAGCACCCGTTGCCGTGACGTCAGGGGCTGATTTCATCAAGATCTCCAGTGGAAAAGTGGAATCTGCCGTCCGTCCGGAGGATGTCATTGTAATGGCCGAATAAGCCGGACATTATTACTATGCAACTGGGAGGAAAGCAGGAATTAAACCTGGAGGAGACATTTCTACTCCGGAAGAAGCATTTCTGTGTATAAAAATCATGCGTGATATTTTGGGAGAAAAATGGATCGATCCGTTACTTTTCAGGATAGGAGCCAGCCGTCTGGCAAAACGGACCCTCGAATCAATATTGGGAAAAATAAAAGGTGACAAAAAGGAAATCAAATATTTTTAACCCGGTTTGTCTACAGGTTACAGTACATTGTTTGATTTGGGTTTCTTCGTATTTTTATGTTTTTGACAGGCAAAATGATTATCTTTACAACAATATTCAAACCCCTGGTATACTGCTTATGGTTCCGGTAGTTAATAGGTGGACACAGTTTCAGCCAGATACATCCCGGATTACTTTCCGAAAAGATACCGTAAACCGGAAAAATAGTGTCCAAAGTACCGAAGATACTTCTTTTCACGAAAAAACCGGAATCCCTACCCTTGACTCCATTGTAAAAATTCTCTCACAGAGTGAACGACGATTGAAAAAAATCGATTCTATCAATCTACGGAAAGAACAGGTACATGTTGCTACACCTAATAAAGAAAAACCGGTTGTAAAAACCAATCTGCCGGATACAACGCAAATACTTGCACGTTTCAGAAGTTTTCAGGGGATTAACGAACAGGAATTACTTTGCAGGATAGCTTCCTATACGCCGGAAATACCCGAAGATTCTTTTATGGTATACCGGCCTTATGAAAAAAAAACAGCATCTCTTCAGGGAACCACTACAACGTATGTATCACAACAGCCTGTTGTCATTGAAAGAAAATCTGCTTATCTACGGGAAAACTGGTTTCCGGGGGTTCTTTTGTTGTCGTTTATTTTGATAGTTTGGACAAAAATACGGTTTGGGAAATTGCTGAATGCAACCTTGTCAGGCATGTGGAATTATAAAAAATCCTTTTCCCTTTTCAGGAACAGAAGCAGTCTGTATCAACAAACTTCTTTTCTGTTGTTTTTAAACTATCTTTTATCCGGAGGAATGTTTTTTTATCTTTCATTGAAGACATTCGATATACTGTCTTTTGGACAAAGTGTTTTTCCGCCACACATGTATTTGATAATAATACTTGGCTTAACAAGTTTGTACTTTTATATGTATATAGTGATCAGACTTACCGGTTTTTTTTCGCTGGCACAGGAAGCCATGTCGGAATTTTCTCACTTTACAAATTTGTTTTTTCACAACACAGGTCTTTATCTTTTTCCCCTGAATATCCTGATTCCATATGTTAATAAAGAAGTGGTCCCATGGTTGATATATGCAGGTTTAATTCTTATTGGCGGATTCTATGTTTTGAGGATAGTTAAGCTGTTAATTATTTTTATTAAGAAAAGATTTTCATTATTTTTTTTGTTTTTGTACCTTTGCGCCTTGGAAATTATACCTTTTTTGATTTTTATACATCTTATTTTCAGGTAGAACCCTATGAGGGTTGAGGATTAATAAAAAAACGGGATATCTTGGGAAAAATCAAAAGCATATTGATTTCACAACCGGCACCCGCTGATAGGTCGCCTTATCATAATTTGGCGACGAAAAATAATCTGAAGATTGATTTCCGTCCTTTTATTCATGTAGAAGGAATGCCGATAAAAGAGGTGAGGAAGAACAGGATCAATATTCTGGATCATACTGCGGTCATTTTGACCAGTAAAACTGCCGCTGACCATTTTTTCAGGGTTAGTGCCGAGATGCGTGTCAACATTCCGGATTCCATGAAGTATTTTTGTGTTTCGCAATCTATTGCCAATTATCTGCAGAAATATATTGTATACAGGAAGCGGAAAATTTTTTACGGTGACAAGACCTTTCACAGCCTTATGTCACTGATCCGGAAAAACAACAAGGAAAAATTCATTGTACCTCTTTCCGACATGCACAAGAATGAGATTCCCAATTTGCTAGAGAAGCATAAAATCAATTATACCAAGGCCATACTCTATCGTACGGTTTGCAGTGATCTTTCCGACCTGAAAGATGTATATTATGACGTGCTGGTCTTTTTCAGTCCGACAGGGATAAAATCTTTGTTTTACAATTTTCCTGATTTTCAACAAAACAGCACCAAAATTGCCACGTTCGGAAAATCTACGGCACAGGCAGCAAAGGAAGCAGGCCTGCGTATTGATATAGAGGCCCCGCTACCTGAGGCTCCCTCCATGGTGATGGCGCTGGATAAATATATCAGCGAATATAACAAGAACAACAAATAAAAAATTTCTGGAAGCATAGAGCTATGGCAAGCAGATTCTTCATTCAATCATGATGGGACTTTACCGGCTTAGAAAGAAAGAACGTCTTTCGGGGAAAAAGCGGATCGAAAAACTCTTTCAGGAAGGTATATCTGTTTATTGCTTTCCATTTCGTGTGGTCTGGTTGCTTTCTGATAGAATTTCCGGTAACTCTTTGGCCAGAATTACAATTGCCGTATCCCGGAAAAATTTTAGGAATGCCGTAGACAGAAATCTTATTAAAAGAAGAATACGTGAAGCTTATCGCAGGAATAAATACATTTTGACAGAATGGCTGGATAAAGATTCCCTGACCCTGGATGTGGCTTTTATATATACCGCATCGCAAATTCTGTCTTACCGGGATATTGAAGAGAAAATAATCGTAGCTTTGCATAAGATTATTGAGGTAAATGAAAAAGTTACTGACTAAGTTTCTAATAGGTCTGATCAAGGTATATCAGATAACCATATCACCTTTATTTTCAAATGTATGCAGATATATGCCCACCTGCTCTTCCTATAGTGTGGACGCACTGAAAAAACACGGTCTCCTGAAAGGGGGATGGTTGGTCCTGAAACGGATTCTTTCCTGCAATCCCTGGGGCGGACACGGTTATGACCCTGTTCCCTGAACGATTGAAAAATAGCAGTCAAACGCTAATCTTTCCTCTAAAAATAATATGTATTTTTATTCGCCTGGTTGAATTTTTCAATTCATAATACTTGGGTTTATATTCCGGAAAATAAGATGGAAGATTTCAAGTTTATGACTACGGGGCAGTATGGCAGCAATGGAATGCTCAATAACAATATCGGACATATACGGCTTAGCCAGTTTACCTCCAGCACTTATAAGGAAGTTAAAGATGCCCTAACCGACCTGAAAAACAATCATCAGCCAAGTTGGAAAACCTGATAAAAACAGCCAGCGATGAGAAATATTACAATAAGGCTAAAGCCGAGTTTGAACCATTACGTAAAAGTCTGTCTCACAATATAGACACGGACTTTTATGAACATAAGAATGAAATCAGTGACTTATTGAAACAGGAAATCATAGGCCGGTATTATTACCAGGTCGGTCGTATTGTGAGTTCGTTTGAGGCAAACAGTGTGTTATATATAGCTAAAAAGATTTTGGAAAATCCCAATGAATATGCGGGTATCCTCTCCGGCGAAGAAACCGTAAGCAAGAAAAATATGACAACCGGAAAAAAACCTTGACTTTCACAAGGGCTGTAACAAAAAAAGGACAGGATGTTATAAGAATTGGTATTATCACCTACGTAGGTGAATCTGTGATTTCTCAACTTGGGTTAACTTGTAAATTCTTTACTCCGCGGAAAAAATCCTTCTGATATGCCTGTCCAGCAGGTTCTCCTTTACCTGGCGTGCAATGATCTCCTCGTATTTATCAAGTAACTCAAAATAACGGTTGTCAATTTCGGCAGCCACTTTGTATGCCACATGCATCAGTTGACGGAGATTGGGGTTGAATTCCGGATTATCTGGT
>DRPN01000100.1 GCA_011374625.1 Bacteroidota bacterium | reverse complement strand
GGATCACTTTGTGAGAACCTACTTATATATTATTTCATTTGTTTTTAAAAATTTTCTTCACCCATGTAACCGGTTACTCACAGTAAAACTGTTCGTGAGCTCGCTGTGCTCGGTTCACTCTCACAAGAATTTTTTTAATCCCAAGTTTTATGAATTGAAAAATTCAACCAGGCGAATAAAAATACATATTTTATTTTTAGAGGAAATAAGCAATAGAATTTTTCTATTGCTTATTTGACGAAGAAAATCATAGCATTCCATCAAAATGGAATGTAAGATTTTCTTGTCAGGATTAACCCAATGCAGCCCTCGGCTTATGCGCAATAGAGCCATTTACAATAACTCTATTGCGCAATTCGGGTTAATCATTTTCCTATGTGATATTTTGATTAAAAAAAAAATTCATGTTCGTGTTATGCAGTTTATATATATTTTCATGAAAAAATTTATGTAGGTTTGTAAACCTAACTTAACAAAAACTAAATTTCATGGAAACACTGTTTGTCATTTCTTTTATGCTGACGGGCCTGACCCTCCAAGCACAAAATGCAGATATAATCCTGGGAAAATGGTATACTGACGATAAGGAAGATATCATTAAAATTTATAAGGGAGGAAGTCAGTACTTCGGAAAGATTGTCTGGATGAAGGAACCTAATGAAAACGGGCAACCCAAAGTGGACGATAATAACCCGAATCCCAAACTACAGAACCGCCCGATCATGGGACTGAAACTGCTTTGGGGCTTTAGGTATGACCCGGACGAAAAGAAATGGACCAACGGAAGGATCTATGATCCTAAAAGCGGCAAAACTTACGATTGTTATATGTGGATGGAAGGGAACGATCTAAAAATCAAAGGATATGTGATGGGTATGAAATTTCTTGGCCGTAAGACCACCTGGAAAAGAGCAGAGTAGTGTTTTTCTGTGTATTGTAATTTGCGGCTAGCTGCTGCGCTATTTGTCCTTCGCAGTGCTTTGAATGAAATTTGATCATTAACACTAGCGAAATTGATTAAATTATGGACTAAATTGTGCCTGGGAGGTGAGTAATTTCTATAAATTTTACTTCGAAGGGGCTAGTTTAGGCTGTATTGTAACCTAATAATATTGCGTGTTTGTGAGCAGGGAATAACGATTTATTGTTACTTCCATTCCCATTCATAACTTCCGGGAATATCCTTCACAAAAACTCCCAATCCGGCCAGCCTGTTACGTATCTTGTCCGCGGTTTCGAAGTCTTTCTTCTTTTTGGCTTCCATACGTATATCGAGAATAAGACGGATCAGATCGTTGGCAACACTCTCCTGTGCTGGTTTCTCTTCCTGTTTCAGTCCCAGAATATCGTAGACAAAGGTGGCAAAAATCTTTTTCATTTTTTCCAGATCCCCGGTGGTTAAACTTCCTTTTCCGGAGGCGATCAGGTGGATTTGTTTTACACCCTCAAAGAGATAGGAGATCAGCACTGGCGTGTTGAGATCGTCATTGAGGGCTTCATGGCATTTTTTGGATAACTCCTCCGGATCATAAGTGCTTTCTCCGGAAGGTTTGATTTTTTCAAGGGTTTCCATGCCGTCGAAGAGACGTTCCATCCCTTTCTCCGAAGCTTGTATAGCCCGGTTGGAAAAGTCGAGGGTATTGCGATAGTGGGCCTGCAGGATGAAAAAACGTACCGCCATGGGGGAGTAAGCTTTTTCCAACAGCTTGTGATTGCCGGAGAACAGTTCGTTGAGAGAGATGGCATTGCCCAGCGACTTTCCCATTTTCTGTCCGTTGATGGTGATCAGGTTGTTATGAATCCAGTATCGAACTGATTCTTTTCCCAGAGCTGCCGTGGACTGGGCGATCTCACATTCGTGGTGTGGGAACAGCAGGTCCATACCTCCTCCGTGGATATCAAAGGTATCCCCCAGGTATTTGGTACTCATCGTGGAGCATTCGATGTGCCACCCGGGATAGCCTTCACTCCATTTTGACGGCCATTTCATGATGTGGCCGGGTGTGGCTTTTTTCCACAAGGCAAAATCATAAGGATGCTTTTTCTCTTCCTTCCCTTCCAGGTTACGCGTATTGCTGATGAGGTCTTCAATCTTCCGACCCGAGAGCTTTCCGTAATGGTAATGCCGGTTGTATTTTTCTACATCAAAATAAATGGAGCCATTGGATTCATAGGCATAGCCATGTTCCAATATTTTCTCCGTGAAAAGCTGCTGCTCGATTATATGGCCCGAAGCATGAGGTTCGATATCCGGAGAAAGGGTGTTGAGCTGCTCCATATTGTGATGGTAGCTGTTGGTATATCGCTGTACGATCTCCATGGGCTCCAATTGTTCCAGACGAGCCCTCTTACCGATTTTGTCTTCCCCCGAATCGGCATCATTCTCAAGATGCCCGACATCTGTGATATTACGCACATAACGTACCTTGTATGCCAAGTACTTCAGATAGCGGTACAGCAGGTCGAAGGTAATAGCGGCTCGTGCATGACCCAGATGGGCATCACCATAAACCGTAGGACCACAAACATACATCCCCACATACGGGGGGTTGATAGGCCTGAATTCTTCCTTGCGGCGCGAAAGCGTATTGTATATTTTTAACATGACAGTCTCCATTTTTCAAATTAGATACAAAATTACAAAAATACCCGGAATATAAGTGGGGAGTGTGGAGTTTGGAATTCTTTTGTTTGTTATTCGTCTTTCAACGATCAACCATATAAAATAAAGCCAGGTTTATAACGCCTGGCTGCCCTGATTGAATCAAGTATATGTGTAAGATTGCCTGTTAATAAAGTTCAAAATCTGTGCCAAAAAATTATATTCCGTAATTTTATTACCTATAGGTAATATGAACTCTCATTGCAGTTACACCGTTGTAACTGACTGATATTAAGAGATATCAATTTTAAAAATTTCGTCAGGTAGGGTTATGGATTTTTTCTGTAAAATGGTGCATATTTATAATTCAGTATGTCATAAATCTTTTTTGCTTCTTTAGTTGGTTCAGTGCATTGACATCCAGATATCACCTGGTTTTTAATGTTTGTAATATTGGTGGTTAAACATTTTTGGGTATTCATTGTCCTGACGATTTCCCTCCGGTCTGAGTGATATCCTTTCTGTTTCAACTGGTACCGGATTGTTGAAAACGAATAAATCCTGGTTTAGATGAGCTAGGGAAGCAATAAAGGTTTTTTTATCAATAAAAATATACGCCTGTTTTTCTATCCGTGTCTTTCCTTTTTTATACATACTTTCAGGTTATCTATCAGATAGCTTACGCAAAGCTGGTAAAGGATTGTTCTCTGGTTTTTCTGTTGTATTTTGGAAGAGGCTCGATAAACATGTAAAAATAATAGATTTTAAATTGTTACTTATCAAATGTTCAGGCAGGTCTACAATTCAATTTCCAAAAAGCATAAAAACCAATCCATTCTTTTTGAAACAATTAAAAATCTCTCTCTTTGAAATTGTTTATAAATAGTAGGTACAATAGACAAAAATTAGACTGAAAACTTCTGAACGGCACATAATTATTTAAATTTGAGGCAAATCAAAGATTATGAATAAGTAAATGCGTTTATTGAAGAAGTAATTTACATGAAATTTGATATTAGAAACAATAAGCTGTGATATAAATGGTTAGTGTGCAATCGATATTTACAGGAGAAAAATACCTGGAAACTGATATGATATGGAATGAATACCAGGAAGGAAAACAAACTTATTCACAACTTGCTAAAAAGTTATATCATCACCTTTTGCTTAATACATCCTTTTCATACTGTTGTACTTCCGTGATATAATCTTCTCCAACAGGGACATCTTCCTGAAGACAGTAATAATTCCATACAGCGCCAAACAGTTTCGTTTTTAATTCTTCCAGCAATGCCAGACGTTCAAAGTTCTTACCGGCTTCTTCATATGATTTCAGGAGCGGAATGGGTTCAAGCAGAGCATATAAAAAAGCTTTTTGAGTGGCCCGGGTTCCCACAACATAGGCTCCGATCCGGTTGATAGAGGCATCGAAGAAATCCAAACCAATGTTTACCCGGTTCAGAAAATTATTACGGATAACTTCTGAAGCAATTAATTGGACATCTTCATTAAGTGTGACGACATGGTCGGAATCCCAGCGGACCGGGCGGGTAATGTGTAATAATATTTCATCAAGGAACAACAGGACAGAAGATATTTTGTCTCCGACCTGTTCAGTCGGATGAAAATGGCCATTGTCTAAGCAAACCAGAATATTATTTTTTATGGCGTATCCCAAATAAAATTCATGCGAGCCCACTGTCATGGATTCTATGCCAATACCAAAAAGTTTACTTTCCACAGCGTCTTTCATGTGATCTTTTGGATATTTGACGGCTATTGCTTCGTCCAGTGACTGTTTCAGAATGGTGCGATGGCCATTCCTGTCTACAGGTGTATCTTTTGAGCCATCAGGGATCCAGGTATTGTGCACACAAGGGGTCCCTAGTTGTTTGCCAATATCTGCAGATATGGCCCGGCAACGTTTCAAATGTTCTACCCAAAAAGCTCTGTCTCCCTCATTCTTGGAAGATAAGGTATATCCAGAAGCGGCTCTTGGATGAGAAAACAGTGTTGCATTGAAATCCATCCCTATCCCTTGGATTTTGCACCAGTCAACCCAGCTTTGAAAATGTTTTATTTCAATTTGATCCCGGTCGATCTTTTTCCCCTGAAAGTCTCCATAGATCGCATGTAGGTTAAGTCGTTGTTTTCCGGGTAGAAGAGACATTACTTTTTCAAGATCCTGTCGCATCTCATCAAGAGAAGTGGCTTTTCCGGGGTAGTTTCCGGTAGCTTGGATTCCTCCGCCGGCCAGTTCAGCATCACGTGTCTCAAAACCGCCAACATCATCCGTTTGCCAGCATTGCAGACTGATGATGACCTCTTTCATTTTTCTTAAAGCGGCATCCGTGTCAACTCCTAACGAAGCATATTGTTCTTTTGCAAGATCATATGCCTGTTCAATAAGTTTATTATTCTTCATTTTTATTATTTTAGATAAAACATTTCTTCCAATTCTTTTGTTACCGGGGAGTTGTCAGGATTCACTTTCATAATGTCTGCCATAAAATTCCACCATTTTCTCATAATATTCGAGTGTCTTAAATCCTGATTGGAACCTTCTTTTATTTTCTGAAAAGCAAAAAGAGTGTTAGTTTCCTCATCCAGAAAAATAAAATATTCGTTGATGCCTGCTTCCTTCAACAATTTCTTTAACTCAGGCCAGATCTCGTCATGTCTTTTTTTATATTCTACTTTCTGTCCTTTATTTAAGTACATTTTAAAAGCTATTCTATTCATGACAGTTAGGTAAAAAAGTTAAAACAATGAATTTCCAATACCTACTATCATTACCGATAGCAAAATAATAATTATCCCTATCGCGATGGTTCCTTTTGTTTTTGGAGCTGTACCTTTCCATTCTTTCCGGTAAATTCCCCACATATTTGCTGTCAGGATAATCGTTGACATATGTAGGATCCATGAACTGGCTCCGTTACCCAGTTTGCTTTCGCCCATGCCATAAAAGAAAAACTGAAGGAACCAGGTTGTCCCTGCCATGGCTGAAAACATAATGTTTTTGGCAATAGGGGTGGAAGTATTCACAAAATCCCCGTAAGTTTTATTTTTTATACTCAAAATAGCGGTCCAAATAAGATTGGTAGTCAAACCTCCCCAAAGAATAACCACAAAGATTACGTTATTTTGAAAAAGCGGATTAAGACCTTTGGCTACGGCAGCTTCGGCCATTGGTTTCCCGACTTCAATCCCAAAATTGAAAAAAGCACTCAATATCCCTGACAAAACAGCAATTATCAATCCTTTTACCAGATTAAATTCAGCAATACTAGCTTTTTGTTCTTCTTCTGATAGTTCTTTTTCTTTCATCATTCCTGCTTTCCCGGAAATTGCAATACCCGTAATACTTAATACTACTCCCAGTAAAACAAGTTGACCCCCTGTTGTACTGAGCATATCCGTAAAAGAAATCTTCCCTTCAGTAGGATTGATATTATAATAAATAGAAGGAACTATAGCTCCAAATGCGGCACAGAACCCGAGAACCACCGAATTGCCGAGAGACATGCCAAGATATCTGACCCCTAAACCATAAGACAAACCTCCAATGCCCCACATTAAACCCATAAAAAAAGTAAGAAAAATTATTTTTGGAGCGGCATGGGCTATAATTTCACCAAATCCGGGGATGGTAAGGTATGCAGCCAATGGAGGAACGATCAGCCAGGAGAACAGTCCGCCAATGATCCAATAAGATTCCCATGCCCATCCTTTTACTTTATTGAACGGCATATAAAAACTTCCCGAAGCAAATCCTCCAAGTGAGTGATAAAAAACCCCTAATAATACTTGCATATGCTAAACAATATAAAAATCACTAGTTTTGTATAAAAAGTATATTTTTAAAACTCAAAATTATCTTTTAAAAACACAATTATCAATGCACAATTTGTTATAAACTTTGCACATTTTGACCTCTTAAATATGGATGATTTTTTCAAATACCTTGCACCTGGTGAAGAAGACAAAAATTGGGGCCTTTATATCAATGTTGCGGGGAAAAGACATGTTCCTCCGCATTCGGTATATCCGAGCAAGGATCATCCTTCCAGTTATTTTTTTACCTGGGAAACCGGCAGGGTGCTGGATGAATATCAGATTCATTATATAACACAAGGCTCTGGCGTTTATGAAAATCGTAGAGGAAAATATAATGTTAAACCGGGAGCTTTAATGATTACCAAACCGGGTATATGGCATAGATTTCGACCCAATTACAATACTGGTTGGACAGAACATTATGTTGGCTTTAATGGGTTCATTTCACAATTTATCTTGAATCTTTCCTTTTTTCCTACCCGAAAACCAGTTAAGTACATTGGAAATAGAGAGGAGATTCTTGATTCATATTATAAAATATTTGAATTTATTCGAGAAGAAAAACCTGGATTCCAGCAGGTGGCAGCAGGTATGATCATGAAATTACTGGGGGATATTGTCGCTCTGGAGAAAAGACGTAATTTTTCAAATCAACGTGTAGAAAAGATCATACAAAATATCCGCTTTGAAATAAGGGAAAATATTGAACAGAAAATTGATTTGAAAAAACTGGCAGAGGAAAATAATATTGGGTATTCTTATTTTCGTAAAATGTTTAAAAAATATACAGGTGTACCTCCTTTGCAATACCAATTGAGGCTTAAAATAATGAGAGCAAAAGAGATGTTGTTGTCATCAGATAAAATAATAAAGGAAATCAGTTATCAACTTGGTTTTCGTTCGGTATATTATTTTAGCAGGGTATTTAAAAATAAAACGGGTTTTACCCCTTCTGAAATTAGAAAAACATCCCAAAATATGAAGGTAAAAAAATCAGCAAAAAAACCCTTTAATGCTTGATATTCCCGATTTTTCTAACCAACACTTTCCTCGTGTATAAATGGTTTGTTTTCCATAAGGATTATTTTTTCTGTTGCAACAGAATCGATTTTTTTAATCCAAAGGAAAATATTCATCATTTTCCGGCATTCGAATAGGTATAATTTTCAAAGGTGATGTTTTGATTGGTTGTGGCAAAGAATCCTTTTTCCGGATGAGCAAGATATGATTTTTCCTTAATAGGCAGGTACTCATACCATTCGTGCCGGCCATTACAGGGCATCGGAACAAGGTTACCGTATTTGTTTTATGTGGGAGTAATCCCTACAGCCTGTGTCAAGAATGCGGGTTAGGTATCAGTCCTTAAAAATTATTACTCATCGTTGTAATGACCCATATTGTTAAAAAACTCATCAGAGTCAAAATTGGGATATTCATCATTGAGATCGGTGAGATTTATCCTTTTAGGGGGCTTTTTATCCTTCTTAATGTTTCTGAACCCTCTGATCTCTTCTTCCTGGTCGTTTCTTTTTTTTCCTCTTTTCGAACGGGTTTTATTCCTGGTCATGACTTGAAAAATTTGGATTGAAAAAAGTTAAATAAAAAAACTAATGCAAAATAAGTTGAATACTTTTATTCAAATATAGTTATTTTTAATATACTTTGGATAATGTTTAATATGTTAAGATAAAAAATCAGGGAAATCATATTCATCTTTCGGTTCATCTTCTTCGGTTTCCCAAAATGGAGGAGGTTTTTGAGGTCCTTCATGCCGGTATGCGAAGGCCAGTGCTACGCCGGTCATAGCTCCCATCAAGTGTGATTCCCAAGACATTTTTTCAACCAGGGGGAAAACGCCCCAAATCATACTTCCGTAAAGAAAAACAACCAACAAGGAAATAGCGATAAGAGGAATATGGTTGCGGATGATGCCGCTGAAAAAAAGAAAAGCAACCATTCCGTATATGATTCCACTGGCCCCGATGTGATATGCATCTCGTGCTCCAATCCATACCAGTATTCCCCCTATTAGCCACAGGTAGAAAAAAACTTTATACCCAATTTCCCGGTAGAAATATAGTGTTCCGGACATTAAAAAAAACAGGGGCAAAGAGTTGTTGGCCAGATGACGGATATTCGCATGGATGAAAGGAGAAAAAACAATGCCGCGTAACCCGCTGATCCTGCGGGGAAAGATACCCCAGGCAGAGAAATCCAGGCTCAGTTCGGTTTCGACAAACCAGACCAGCCAGAGGATCAATATAAAAAATGCAGGAAAGAGAAGGCTGTATATGAATCTCTTTTTTTTGGCTGGAAGATCCTTTAGCTGTTTCACGTTCTGCTTATATCAGGTTAAAAGGCATTTAGGTAATAACATATCCGCAGTAACTTTCAAGCCGCTGGTAAGGGCCAGGTAAACAAAATGATCTTGCAGGCAGTGTTCTTCTGCCCACTCCATGTTGCGTGAGATCCCCAGATGAACCTGGCATAGTTCAGGTCGCAAAATGCAGGCATCCGTTTCGGGCAATGAAATGAAACACGGGTAGCAATATCCCTGGGCATACGTCTTTTTGATTAAACGTCCGCAATGAATGCAATGAATCTCATACCGGAAAGTAATTCTGATGTTGTGTCCGATAAGATCATTCAGGTCGATCTCCTGATCATCCAGGGGGAAAAAAAACAAAACTTCTTTTCCTGTTTCCGGAAGTTCTGCCCGCATTTTCTTTATCATGCCTGTCTTTTTCATCTGTCTTTTTCTCTTAAATAATCAAAGATAATGATTCGAAAAGAATTTGGAATGATAAAAAACACTGTGGTTCTTTCGGACAATAATTTATTTTATTACTTTTGCACCCCGCAATTAACTGTCCCTTGGTGTAATGGTAGCACTGCAGATTTTGGTTCTGCCTGTCCAGGTTCGAATCCTGGGGGGACAGCAAAAAAAAAAGGACCTTTAAAGGTCCTTCTTTTGTTATTGCTGGTAAAAGCAGGATTATTCCCGGATCTTAATAATATGAAAAGAAGAGTTCATGATTGACTTCAGGATCTCCCCCAGTTCTTGCATATCATCATCTCCATCTTCATAATACCAGTTGATATTAAGTTGCTTTTTAAGCTCTGGTTTCCTGAGGAAGGTTTTTAACATTTCAAAGATCCATTTAACAGAACTGGTGTTGATGTATTCGAATTTAAGATCTATTCTAATGTCTTTTGGGTCAGAATCAATGTATCGCTCGATCCAGGAAAAGACCGGCTGATAGAAATGATAGGGGTCGTTAAGAACAGATCGTCCCTCAAAGTGAATGTTTCCCTCCCGTAAGTATATTTTGGGAGAGTATTTTGTCTGCTCTATTTTTATTTCCTGCAACATTTAGTTTCTAATAGGTTTTTATCAGAAGGTATCAAAAAAAGTGCCAAAATTTTTAGTTAGTTCATGTATTTAAGTCATTATTAGATGTTTCCAAGTTGTTTGGTTTTAGTTGTTAATGTCTTCGGGGTTAAAAAGACCAAAGAGCTCGGCGTCAATTTTATCAATTACTTCACGTAAATGATTTGAATTGTTTGGGAAATCATAATCGTCGGCTTCAATGATCAGTTTTTTTCCCAGGTTGTAAGAGTCAATCCAGACCTCGTAACGTTCGTTAAGACATTGCAGATAATCCAGACGGATATTGTATTCATATTTTCTGCCTCTTTTCTGAATCTGACTGACAAGGGTGGGAACGGAAGCCCTCAGATAAAGCAAAAGATCAGGGGGTTGTATAAATGAACTCATCAGTTGGAACAGATTGAAGTAATTTTCGAAATCCCGTGTAGACATTAGTCCCATGGAGTGAAGGTTTGGGGCGAAAATATAGGCGTCTTCATAAATCGTCCGGTCTTGGATGACGGTATTGTTTTGTTTTCTGATTTCAATGATTTGTGAGAAACGGCTGTTGAGGAAATAGATCTGGAGATTAAAAGACCATCGTTGCATGTCTTCATAAAAATCATTAAGATAAGGATTGTCATTTACATCCTCGTAACGGGCTTCCCAGTTGTAATGTTTTGCAAGCAACCCGGTTAAGGTTGTTTTTCCTGATCCGATATTTCCAGCAATGGCGATGTGCATAATTGATGTGATTGATGATAAAAGAATGATTTTAAAAATAGGAAAAAAAATCAATGTTTTTCCAATCTTTTGTCTATTTCCAGTATTTCTTCCACAAAACGTCGTTTATTGGAGAGACGAGGTATTTTATTTTGTCCGCCCAGCTTGTTATATTTCCGGAACCAATGGTAAAATGTTTGTTTTTTTACGATATGAACCAATGGTTTGTCCAGGGTGATATTTTTAAAACGTTTGGCTTCATAATCGGAATTGGCTGCCATGAGTGCATGATCCAAAACTGTAGTAAAATATTCAGGATCGTCAGGCTCTTTTTCAAATTCGATACACCATTCGTGCCGGGCTTTTTGATGTTCATCCATGAAAACAGGCGCCACGGTATATTCGTTGATAATGGCTCCGGTTTTTTCACAGGCAACATGAAGCGCTTTCTCTACGTTGTCAATGATCACTTCTTCCCCGAAAGCATTCAGGTAGTGTTTGGTGCGTCCCGTAATCACAAAACGATAAGGTTGAAGAGAAGTAAACCGGATGGTATCACCGATAAGATAACGCCATAACCCGCCGTTGGTGGATATGAGCAGGGCATAGTTTTCTCCGGTTTTTACGTCTTCAATGCTCAGGACAGGAGGATTTTCCTGCTCGAAATATTTCATGGGAATAAACTCATAAAAAATTCCATAGTCCAGCATCAGAAGCATGTCTTTCCGGGAGGGGTCATCCTGAATACCGAAAAAACCTTCCGAAGCATTGTATGTCTCCATATAATGCATGTCCGGCGAAGGAATGAGCTCTTCAAATTGCTTCCGGTAAGGCTCAAAACTAACTCCTCCGTGAATGAATAATTCCAGGTTTGGCCATACCTCCAGTAGGTTTTTCCTACCGGTCTGTTCTAAAATATACCGGATCAATACCAGGTTCCAGGAAGGTACCCCCGCCAGGTTGGTTACGTTCTCGTGGATGGTAGTACGGGTAATCTCCTTCAATTTTATATCCCACTTATCCATCAGGGCGATTTCCAGTTGGGGAACCCGTAAAAATTCAGCCCAAAAAGGAATGTTTTCTATTAATATTGCAGAGAGATCTCCGTATAGAGATTTGTTACTGAAATTATTAACCTGGTGACTTCCTCCAAGCGTAAGGGCTTTTCCACTGAATATACGTGTATTTGGATAATTCCTTGTATATAAAGCCATAACGTCTTTTCCCCCGCGAAGATGGCATTGTTCTAATGCTTCCTGGGTGACAGGAATAAATTTGCTTTTTGTACTGGTAGTCCCGGATGATTTGGCAAACCATTTTATGGAACCCGGCCAGAGAAGATCTTTTTCCCCATGACGCAAACGTTCGACATAGGGTATAATATCTTCATACGTTTGGGTCGGAACCCTTTCCTGAAAAGTTTGTAATGAGGAGATATCCTGGTATTTGTATTTTCTCCCCCATTCGGTGTTTTGTGCTGAGGCAAGCAGATTTTGCAGTGTTTCCTCCTGCACCTCCACCGGATATTTCATAAAAAGATCTATCTGGTTTAATCGTTTGATGTTTAACCATCTGACCAATGAGGTGATAATCTTCATGTGCGATGTATTTTCCGGGACAAAGGTAACGGGTTTTAGCGAAAAACGTCATGTAGAATATCCAGTGATTTGATTTTACCCATGCCTTCCAAGTGAATACGGTAATATTGAAGAATCTTTTCGAGAAAATCATATTTGCCACCTGCTATTGCAGGAAGTGTATCCAGTTGTTCTATGGAAATATCTAGTAGAGAAGAGAAAAAAGATGCATTTTCTTTATCCATAAAATCTTGATGGCTGGGAATGGTTGAGATAAAAGTCCCTTCCCTCATGTCCAGGATCTGGTTGTTTTTCGAGAAATAATTTACGGGAGAAATACCGAGAAAACGCGTAAGCCGGACCAGAAAAAAAAGATGAAAATAGTTTGAAATATATTCTTTTTCATCCAGGTAGCGGATGGCATCATATAAATAAAAAAATAGTCCGGTATTGGACTCTTCTTCCGGGATTGTCTTGGTGAGCACTTCACTGAGAAAGAGTGTTATCCCTGTTTTTTGGATGTCTCCGTATATAGTAAGGAAGGGATGATTTATATGAGACTCTTTGATTATCTGAAGATTACGGGCAGGTTTGAAATATATATTCAGATCCAAAAGAGTGAGCGGCTGAAAGAAAGCCCTGCTAAACCCGGATTTTTTCCCGAATCCTTTTATCATAAATGCCAACCGTCCATGGTTTTCAGTGTATATATGCACAATAAGGGAAGAATCGCCGTATTTGATTTGTTGAAGAACGATGCCACGGGTTTTGGTTAGCATGGAAAAGATGTTTGGAAAACAAACCGAAAATTTAAATAATTTATCCGAAAATAAATTTATTTTTGAAGTAAATAATTTGTCATGAACCTACGAAAGGAAAAAGAATATGTTAAAAGGATTGCCAAGCTCGCAAAAGCAAATAAAGAGCTTAAATTAAGACTGAGTGAACTTCAAAAAAAGCTGGACAAGCTTTTGTATGAGAACGAGAAGCAGAAGGTATTACTGGAAAGCCTTTCCCCGGAACAAAAACGTAAAGGAAAAGAGGTTGAACATAAGATCAGGACATTGCGGTTTGATATGGCAACCGTTTTGTTTGCTGATATTCAGGGATTTTCAAAATTATCGGGGAAAACCGATTCCCAGGCTATTATAGACAAACTGGATGAGATTTTCTTTGAATTCGATGCTATTGCTAAAAAATATAAGATCGAAAAGATCAAAACCATTGGTGATACTTATATGTGTGCCGGTGGAATCCCGATTAAAAACAGTACAAACCCAATAGATGTTATAATGGCTGCCATCGAGATGAAACATCACATGGGAAAAGTGCAGCATGAATGTGATTTTAAGGAGGATCAGGTCTGGGATATGAAAATGGGTATCCATACCGGACCTGTCGTGGCTAATGTTACAGGGAAAAGAAAAGTGTCTTATGAAATCAAAGGAGACACGGTCAACACTGCTTCACGTATTGAATCTGCCTCAGATACCGGAAATATTGTTATTTCGGTTATGACCTATGAACTGGTGAAAGAATTTTTTATTTGTGAGTATTTTGGAAAGATTCCTGTCAAATACAAAGGGGACATGGATATGTATGTGGTGAAAGGGCTGAAGCCTGAGATCTCTGAGAATGGAGATGGATTTACACCCAACAAAGCCTTCCGTATCAAATTTGCCCTGATACAGTTTACGGACTTGCAGGAGGTAATCCTTGATAAACTGGAGAAAGAATTACCTGAATATTTATATTATCATAACGTGAAACATACAGTGGATGTGGTGACAGAGGTTGAGTTGATAGGCTGGGCAGAAGGAATAAGCGATGAAGAAATGCTGCTGTTGAAAACAGCCGCCCTTTTTCATGATGTGGGCCATGTTATACAATATGATAATCATGAATATCATGGGACGGTAATTGCCCGGGAAATGCTTCCGAAATACGGATATACCCCGGAACAAATTGACCGTATTTGTGAAATAATCATGGCGACCAAACTGCCGCCCAAGCCACAAAACTTATTGGAAAGTATTATATGTGATGCGGATTTGGACTATCTGGGTCGTACCGATTTTATTCCGGTTTCAAATACTTTGTATAAGGAATTACATGAGCAAAATAAAATTGGCTCTCTGAATGAATGGAATAAGTTACAGGTCAAATTTATCAGCGGACATCAATATTTCACAAAGACAGCCAGGAGTCTGCGCGAGGTTAATAAACAAAAACAGATTGAGCGGTTATCCAAATTGATTACAGAAGATAATTGAACAAAGCACTTATTTAATAACCAAAATCTTTATAATTTGTGTTTGCATTCCGTTTTTATTGGAAATGAAGGCCAGATAAATTCCCGAACTTACTTTTTCCCCCGACATGTTTTTCCCGTACCACAAAGCCTGTCCTCCCAATGAAATGGTTTCATAGACCAGATTGCCGCTGATATCGGTAATTTTAACGGTGGACTCCGGGAGTAATCCCGTAATGGTTATTGGCCCGTTAAAGTTTTCCCTTACCGGATTTGGATAGGCATAAACCTGACTGTAATCGGAAAATCCTTCAATGGCTGTACCATGATACGAGATGACCCCTTTGTCGGTGCCAAAAAAAACTTCTCCGGTTGAGGGTTCAATTGCAATGCTTTGTATGTTATCAGATGGTAACGGGCTGTTGGATGAGGTGAAGTGATGAATTTGGGCCAACCCGTCGGGAGAGATAAGAAATGCTCCGGATTTCTGGGTGCCGAACCATTTGCGATCGGCCCCGTCAACGGCAATACAGGTTATTAGTTCGGTACTTAGAAGATAATCTGCGAGATTACTGCCGTCATTACGGGGGACTTTGATGCGATGTGCCGGCAGGACAGGCTGATCAAAAACCTGAAAGGGACTGTAATAAACTAAGGGACCCTGGTCTGATCCGACCCAGATATATTCGTTCTTGTCTTTGGCAATGGCATAAAGGTTATTGTGTGAAGCCCCGTCCTGATCAATGACTGTCATCCTTTTGGCCCTGTCATCCGAAGCATTTTCCGGAGTGTTGTTATCGTCGAAAACGAACAATCCGTGACCCCGCGGAAGAAGCACCCACTTATAGGCATTATCCGTGATTACGATATCCCCGGTTTCCATGTTGTTGAGATATTTTCCATAGGGAAGAGCATGCCATGTTCCGTCTTCCATCCTGACGGAAACTGGATTGTTAACCACTGCGTTGGTAACCCACAGACGGTGATCATGGTCAAAAGCCATCCCTCCTACCCGGATATAATCCTGTCCCGGGATTATACTTTGCAAAGTGCTGTTATTGTCGTCGTAAATAGTTTTCAGTTTCCCGTTTTTGAATACCAGTATCCCATAATTCCAGGCAGAAGCATAAAACACATCCGGGTCAAGAGGATCTTCAAGGATACGGACAATATCCTTGAAATTATAATCTATGATATTATTCCATTGGTTATCTCTGAAAAGATAAATTTTGGCAACATTCCAGGTAGCATTCCAGGCAGGATCCCTGCCTCCACAGGCCACGGCTAATGTATGGTCCCAAGCCCGGAGATAATACGCTTCATTGGTATAAGGTCCGTCAGGAAATGCAGAGGAGTAGTTTTGATAATCAGTGGTGTGAACCAACCCTCCTTCGGCATTGGCAATCCAAAGGGTTCCTGTATCATCATAAAGGGCATCATGGGCTTTTGGTTTATCATATCCGAAATCATTGATAATGTGGACAGGTTGCAGATTAGCGTTAAAGATTCGGATGAGTTTATCGCTGGCTATGAGGAAATGATCGTGACTGACGCGCAGGTTGTAGTTTTTAATCCCGGGAAGAGCAGAAAACACCTCCCATGTTCTATCATTTTTTTGATAATAAATTGTGTCCTGGGTATAAGAAATATCGGTGCGATTTACAAAAAGACGGCCTTGGAACGAAACAATTTTTGAAAAACTTTTATGAGATGATGGAATCTCCGGTATCCGGGTCCAGGCTCCATAATACACGAGATCCGGAGCGTGCCGGTCAGCCCGGTAGATGCCCTCCTCCGTAGCAGCATACAGGTAAGGAGGCTGATAAGCCAAACTGTAAACCCTGATTTGTTTTCCGTTCTCTCCAATAATGTACGTGTCTTTGATCTCTTTTTTATTAAGGCTGATAACAACAATACCAAAACTGCAGGAGAGAAAAGCTTCCGAGTCAAGAATCAAAATGTCGTATACGGTTTTTTCTCCGGGGATCGCCTTACGTAAAATATCGCTGATATTGGTGATTTTGTTTTTTCCAACCAGATCGATGTTGGTATTTTTATAAGCGATCACCAGTTTCTCTTCCGAAGGAGCCCAGGCAGCAACGGAAATATCATAGTCGGAAAGTCCATGAATCTTTGAAAAGGGGTAGAGGCTGTTGTCTTCCTGATCATAATAAAAAAATCCCCCGCTGGTGATACAATAGATCTTGCCGGGAGATTCTATTACAAGATTGGCATGGGAGTATGCATAATGATCATGCCAGGCACCAATAGGGGTTTGCCCGGTCAATTTTACCGGAGGAAAAACCATGTTGCATAATATAAACAGGATAAAACCAGCTGTTTTCATCTGTATAAAAATTTTCTTCACCCATGTAACCGATTACTCACGGTAAAACTGTTCGTGAGCTCGCTGTGCTCGGTTCACTCTCACAGGAATTTTTTAAACATTTTCCTATGTGAATTTTTGATTAAAAAAATTCATGTTCGTTTCATGCTTTATCATTTAAAAATTCTTTGTTCAGAAAAGATGTAAATTTTCTAAAAGCCCGGGACCGGTGTGATATGGAGTTTTTAACATCTAAAGGCATTTCGGCAAAGGTGATATTGTATCCGTCAGGAATAAAAATAGGATCATACCCAAAACCCTGTTTCCCCTTTTTGACTAACCCGATTTTCCCGTTGACGATCCCTTCAAAAAGTTTTTCTTTTCCGTCGTTCCAAACAAAAGCAATGACCGTCCTGAACCGTGCCAAGCGGTTATCGGCATTTTTCAATTCTTTCAGGACCTTGTCCATGTTGGCCTGATCGTTCTTGTTTTTTCCGGCATAACGGGCGGAAAAAACTCCGGGCCGGTTATTCAATGCTGCTATTTCAAGGCCTGTATCATCTGCAAAAGTAGGAATACCGGTTTTTTGAAAAATAAATTTTGCCTTAAAAAGGGCATTTTCTTCCAGCGTTTGATAATCTTCGGGGATGTCTTCTGCAAGGTCTACATGCTGGAGACTTAATAACATAAAACGTTTATCTACAAGATGCCGGACTTCCTCAATCTTGTGTTTATTATGAGTGGCGAAAATGATTTTCATTATGTATTAAAAAAGAAACAAGGTAGTGATTACCTTGTTTCAAACGGAGAAATTAATATTTTATTCTCATAAGGAAGGTTGTTTACAGTGTTTAACCTCCCATGGCCGAAAAACTGCCTGATCTTCTGAGTGAAGGATCCGGGTTTACACACATGACAGGTATCTTTTCATGATTGGCAATGATGTGTTGCTCATCTGCCCCCAAAGCATAATCGGCAAAAGAGATATCCTTGGTGGTCATGACCAGGATCATGTCAGCATCAACCTTTTTGGCATAATCGATGGTTTCCTGGTAGAATTTCTTTTTTCCAGGAGCAGAATGAATTTCATATTCTATTCCCTTGCTGTCAAGGAATTTTTTTGTAAAAGCAAGGTTGTTTCGGATCTTTGTTTGGAAAAGACGATCCCTGTAGTTTTGCTTTATGATGTAAAATTTTGTTTTATAATAGGTTGATAAATAATTGACCCATTGAATTTTTTCCTTGTTTTCACTGCGGAAATCAATGGGAAAAACGATTTTTTCGAAACGCCTTTTGGCAGGAGGTGCCTGGACAATAATAAAAGGTACCGTAGAACTGACAATTACTTTCAGGGCCCAACTACCGGTTAATTTTTGGATCCCTTTTCTTCCGTGTGTTCCCATGATGATGAGGTTGGCATCCACTTCTTCGGCAATGGTACTTATATCCTTAAAGATACTTCCTTCCCTGACAATATAGCGGGGTTTGATAAAATGCTTTTTAAATGTTTGTTCTGCAATTTCTTTGCATTGTTTTTCCGCCAAAGTAATTTCTCCATTATCTTTTACAATGTGGACTAAAACAATGTCATTTTCCATGATAGGAGAAATGACCAAAGCATGTTCCAAGGCATAATCACCAATTTGGGTGAAGTCATGCGGAACGACGATTGTTTTTTCACTTTTTCCCATAGAATTTTATTTATTGGTTGACAATCAATAAAAATAGTTAATTTTGACTTTGGTTTTCGCCAGGGACGTACAAGTTATGAAAATTTCTTCAAAGACAACGAATATAGCATTATTTTTTTTAATGCAGCTATTATTTTTTTTCTTTTATTTCCCGGCAAGTGGAGAGGATAAGAGTCAAAATCATCCTGTTTTAGCTGATAGGGACTGTGTTAAGTATCTGATAATAGGAGAGGATACTCTAATTGATTTGGGGAAGACTTCCCCTTTTTTCAAGAGAAAGGTTTTTTCTTTCAGGAACAATTTTCTGATAATCGAACTTTTCCCTAAAGCCTCTGATTCCGGGAATGTTTATATCTTTAACTTGCAGGGGGTTTCTTCTACGGTCAATCAACCTGTTGCTTACCCGTATAAAGAATATACCAATTTATCTCCCGGAAACTATTTAATTGAAGTTAATGTGATCCATCAAGGCGTTCCCAAAGCTTGTCTTAAATTTCCTTTTCGGATATTACCTCCGTTTTACAGAACTCCGGTAGCTTATGTTTATTACCTAATTGGTATTATTTTGGTTTTGTGGGCAGTTTACCGTATGCGCAACTACAATTTTGCTAAACAACGGTTTCTCCTTGAACAAATTATAAATGAAAGAACAGAAGAACTTCTGAGGGAAAAGGACCGTACTGAGAAATTATTGACTAATGTATTGCCAAAAAATACTGTTGATGAAATCAAATCAACGGGAAGAGCTAAAAAAAAGAAGTTTCAGATGGTAACCGTTCTGTTTTCAGACATTCAGGGTTTTACAAAAATTGCTGAATCCATGAATTCGGAAATATTGATTGATGAACTGGATCGGTTTTTTTTTCATTTTGATTCAGTGGTTGAAAAATACAATATTGAAAAGATAAAAACTATCGGAGATGCTTATATGTGTGCTGGCGGTATACCAGAAAAAAACAGAACCAATCCTGTTGAGGTGGTACTGGCAGCAATGGAAATGCAACATTACATGAGCCAGCTGAAAAAAGAGCTGCAGGAAAAAAACAGACCGGTGTGGGATATCCGCATTGGCATTCATACAGGATCGGTAATTGCCGGGGTGATAGGACATAAAAAACTCTCCTATGATATATGGGGAGATACTGTAAATACAGCCAGCCGGATGGAATCATCCGGAGAAGCAGGAAAAATAAATATTTCGGGGTCTACCTATGAACTGGTGAAAGATTTTTTTATCTGTGAATATCGGGGGAAAATGCCTGTGAAATACAAAGGAGAAATCGATATGTATTTTGTGGAAGGCATTCGTCCGGAACTGGTCGGCAGGGACAAAATCACCCCCAACCATGATTTTTTCATCAGGTTACAAATGTTACGGCTCCAGGATCTGGAAGAGTATATCCTTGAAAAGCTGGAGTCGGAATTATCCATGAATCTTTATTTTCATAATGTTAAACATAGTATTCACGTTTATACTATGGTTGAACTGTTGGGCAGGGCTGAAGGGGTTGCCACGGAAGAAATGTTGCTTTTACGGACTGCAGCCCTGATGCATGATACAGGATATATCATGACTTATGAAAATCATGAAAAAGCAAGTTGTGATCTTGCAATGGATATTTTGCCGAAGTATAAATATTCAGAAGACCAGATCGAAAAGATATGTGATCTGATCGAGGCGGGAAAGGATCCTTTTCATCCCAAAACAAAACTGGAGGCCATCATGTTTGATGCAAATTATAACTATCTCAGCCGGATTGACTTCAGAGATGTAGCTTGGCGTATTTGGAATGAGGTGAAGGCGTATAATAAAGAAGTTCCCTTTGAAACATGGAAAAAGGAAATGATTGATTTGATAAGCCAATATGACTATCATACGACTACTGCCAGAAAACTCCGGGATATTGATAAAAAAACACAGATTTGCATTATTAGAAATCTCTCTGAAACATAACCGGTAAATTGTGAAATGTGGTTTTTATCACCTATTTTTGTAGACTTTCCTAATGTTAAAAAAGTAAAAATATGGATTGGAAAAACTTGTCCTTTAGTTATACTAAAACCAATTACAACGCCAGGTGTTATTACAAAAACGGGAAATGGGGTTCCGTTGAGGTGACCGATTCTGAATACATTAATATGCATATGGCCGCAACCTGCCTGCATTATGGCCAGGAGATCTTTGAAGGAATGAAAGCATTTATGGGAAAAGACGGAAAGATTCGTCTGTTTCGCTGGGAAGAGAATGCCAAAAGGTTTAGACATTCTGCTGATGGGATCATGATGCCTGAGGTGCCGGATGAACTCTTCAAAGAAGTCGTTTTCAAAGCCATCCGTGCTAATAAAGAATTTGTTCCCCCTTACGAAACTCACGGTTCTTTATACATTAGACCTTTGTTGATAGGAACCGGAGCAGAACTGGGAGTAAAACCTGCGAGTGAATATTTATTTATTGTTTTTGTGTCTCCTGTGGGTTCTTATTTTAAGGAAGGGTTTAGGCCCGTGAATATGATGATTTGCAGGGATATGGACCGGGCTGCTCCTCATGGGACAGGAACTTATAAAACCGGAGGAAATTATGCCGCAGGCATGAGGGCTGTGGAAAAAGCACATAAGGCCGGCTATGCTAATGTAATATTCCTGGATGCCAGGGAGAAAAGATATATAGACGAATGTGGCCCTGCCAACTTTTTTGCCATCAGGGATAATACTTATATTACTCCGGAATCCCCTTCAATTTTAGACTCAATTACAAACAAAAGCCTCATCAGACTGGCAGATGATATGGGATTGAAAACCGAAAGGCGAAAAGTCCCGGTAGAGGAATTGGCCACATTTGAAGAAGCGGGTGCCTGTGGTACGGCTGCTGTGATTAGCCCGATCCATATTGTTGCTGATCCTCTTTTAAAGAAAGAATATGTCATTGGTGATGGAAATCCGGGCCCTGTATCAACCATGTTATATAATCGGCTGACAGCTATCCAGTTTGGAGACGAACCTGATGCTTTTGGATGGATAACCATTTTCGAATAATGTGAGTATAAAGTATTTTTTGAAACCTTCTGATGCCAATACCTGAAAAAAATATTACCAGAAGAAGATTAAAGAGTTCATACGTAACTTCTCTGATCAGCATAACGCTGGTATTATTCCTTCTTGGTCTCGTGGGGTTGCTTATACTTGATGCGAGAAAATTATCCGATTACCTGAAAGAAAGTTTTGGATTTTCTGTGATGATAAAGGCAAATGCCAAAGATGTGGAAATAAGATTATTCCAAAAGACACTTGATGCACAAGTTTATGTAAAATCCACACGCTTTGTCCCCAAAGATATTGCCGCTTCCGAATTGCAAAAAGAACTGGGAGAAGATTTTTTACAGGTGCTGGGATATAATCCTTTGCTTTCATCTATTGATGTCTACCTGAAAGCAGATTATGCACAACCGGACACTATAAAAAAGATTATTTCTGAAATTAAAAAGTCCCCGATCGTAAAAGAAGTTTATTACCAGAAATCACTGTTACATGCAATCAATCAAAATGTTAGTAAAATCAGTTTGATCCTTTTGACATTCAGCTTTTTGTTATTGCTGATTGCAGTGACGTTGATCAATAATACAGTGCGTTTAATGGTGTATTCCAAGAGATTTATTATCAACACAATGCAGCTTGTTGGAGCTTCAAGTGGTTTCATTCGGCGGCCTATGCTGTTGCGAGGGATCATACAAGGAATGCTGGGGGGATTTCTGGCTGCAGGGATGGTGACAGGAATTATTTATCTGCTTCAAAAGGAATTCAAAGACTTTTATTTGATCCAGAATTATGAAAACATTGTGATCCTAATGACAGGAATGATCGTGCTGGGTATACTTTTGACCCTGATATCAACGTTTTTTGCTATAAATAAATATTTATCTGTAGACGAAGACAAACTTTATTATTAATATGATGGCTAAAAAAGATTTGAATAAGAAAAAACAGGGCCAGAAGGAAGGTTTTGCCCTGGATAAGAAAAATTATATAATGATCGCAATCGGTTTTGGGATTATTGTGCTTGGTTTTTTACTTATGATTGGGGGTAAGTCTGATGATCCGAACGTTTTTAACCCGGCAATCTTCAGCTTTAGGAGAATAACGCTGGCACCGGTGATCATATTGTTTGGCTTTGCTTTTGAGATATGGGCTATAATGAAAAAAACGGACCAAAAATCTGAGATTAATTAGCAAGGTATGAACAATATGGAAGCTTTTGTCCTGGGTTTGGTGCAGGGGCTGACAGAGTTTTTGCCTGTCAGTAGCAGCGGACACCTGGAGATAGGGAAATTTTTGTTCGGAAACCTGGAAGAAAGCCTGAATTATACAGTAGCGGTTCATGGAGCTACAGTCTTGAGTATTATCGTTGTGTTTTGGAAAGATATTGTTGCCTTGTTCCAAGGCCTGTTTGCTTTTCAAATTAATAAAGACACCATATATATACTAAAAATACTTTTATCTGCCATCCCTGTAGGCATTTTAGGGATGTTATTTAAAGATGACGTTGAAGCCCTGTTTAATGGACGGATACATTTTGTTGGAGCCATGCTGATCGTGACTGGAATATTGTTATTTGCTACAACATTGGTCCCTGTAGGAAAAAGAAAGATCTCGTGGTTGGATTCTTTGATCATTGGCATTGCACAAGCTGCTGCAGTACTCCCCGGCATAAGCAGGTCCGGGGCTACAATAGTAACCGGCTTGCTGTTGGGAAATGACCGTACGGAAACTACCCGTTTTTCTTTTCTGATGGTTCTATTACCTGTGATCGGGGCTAATTTTATTGAGATTTATTCCGGAGATTTTTCCAGTAAGAATCCGGTTGGAACACTTCCTCTGGTGATTGGTTTTATTACTGCTTTTATTTCAGGTTTGTTTGCCTGTAAATGGATGCTCTCTATCGTGCGAAAAGGGAAACTGTTTTATTTTGCAATTTACTGTGTGGTTGTGGGGCTTGGTGCTTTATTATTTTTTCATTAATACCTGATAAATTTGGAATTCGATTTTCTGGAAGGCGAAGTCCTGTTGTTTGATAAACCTGAGGGTTGGACCTCTTTTGACTTGGTGAAAAAAGTGAGGGGATTGATAAAACGGCACATGGGCATACAAAAGATCAAAGTGGGGCATGCAGGTACACTGGATCCATTGGCCACCGGATTAATGATCCTTTGTACAGGAAAAATGACGAAACAAATCAGTCGTTTTCAAAACCTCGATAAGAATTATGTGGCAAAATTGGAATTTGGAAAAACAACTCCGTCTTTTGATACGGAAACAGACGTGGACCATTATTATCCGTATGATCATATTACCCATGAAAAATTACTTAAGGTTTTAGATGGTTTTATCGGTACACAGGAGCAATATCCACCGGCGTATTCAGCCAAAAATATTAAAGGTGAAAGGGCATATAAACTCGCGAGGAAAGGAGAAAAAGTTGTGCCTAAGCCGCATACCATTACAATTAGCAGATTAGAATTGTTAAGCTTTGACCTTCCGTTTTGCTCTTTTCAGGTTGATTGTTCAAAAGGAACTTATATACGTGCCCTTGTCAGAGACATTGGAAAATCATTAGATAGCGGAGCTGTCATGACTGCCTTAACACGCACTCGTATAGGTGAATATAAGTTATCAGATGCTTACAGTATTAAAAATTTTGAAAATATTTTATCAGGAATGTAACAAATTGAAAAATCATACGTATAAAGCCAAACTTTTTCACTAAATAAAAAATATATATGAAATTATCACAGTTTCGTTACGACCTGCCAGAAGAATTGATTGCCAAATATCCTGCGAAAAACCGGGATGAAGCACGGTTAATGGTGTTGCACAGGGAAACGGGGAAAATAGAACATAAAGTATTTAAAGATATAATCGATTATTTTGAAGACAGAGATGTTATGGTATTTAATGATACCAAAGTTTTCCCGGCAAGATTGTATGGTAACAAGGAAAAAACCGGCGCGGAAATAGAAGTGTTCCTCTTGCGTGAGCTGAACCGTGAACAGCGTTTGTGGGATGTACTGGTAGATCCTGCCAGGAAGATACGCATCGGTAACAAACTGTATTTTGGGGAAAATGATATGCTTGTGGCTGAGGTAATTGATAATACCACCTCACGGGGAAGAACTCTTCGTTTTTTATATGACGGACCGTATGAGGAATTCAAAAAAACTTTATATAAACTAGGGGAAACACCTTTGCCCAAGTTTATTAAAAGACCCGTAGAACCGGAGGATGACGAACGTTACCAGACCGTTTTTGCCAAAAACGAAGGTGCTGTGGCAGCTCCGACAGCCGGCATGCACTTCAGCCGTGAGCTTTTGAAACGTCTGGAGATAAAAGGAATTGAATTTACCTTTATAACCCTGCATGTAGGTCTCGGAAATTTCAGAAGGGTGGATGTTGAAGACCTTACAAAGCATAAAATGGATTCTGAAAGGATTATCATCCCGGAAGAAACAGCTAAAACAGTTAATGCTGCAAAAGATCGAAAAAGTGTTGTTTGTGCGGTGGGTACAACGGTTTTACGTACCATGGAAAGTTCGGTTTCTACAGACTACAGGCTAAAACCATTTGATGGCTGGACCAACAAATTTATTTTTCCTCCTTATGAAGTGAAAATCCCGGACCGTATGATCAGCAATTTTCATCTTCCCTATTCTACACTATTGATCAATGTAGCTGCTTTTGCCGGATACGACCAGCTATTCAAGGCTTATGAGGTTGCTGTGAAGGAAAAATATCGGTTCGGAACCTATGGGGATGCCATGTTGATTATTTAATCCTTTCGGTTTTTTATGAGATTTCCTCAGAACTTATTGAGTCTTCTATGTTTATATGTGGAGAAGTATGGGTTGGATCAACCAGTTCCCTGTATTTGAAAAAAATCTTCTTGAAATCTTCCCAGGTAGGGCGTTTCAGGGTTGGATTACGTAAAAGAGCTGACGGATGAAAAACAGGCATAACCCAGCGGTTGTGCCATTCTTTCCAGGTTCCCCTTATTTTTGTAATGCGTAAAGCAGGATCTATTAATCCGTTTAATGCAGTAGCTCCCAGAAGAATCAATATTTTTGGATCGACCAGTTCTATCTGCTGAAGCAGATAAGGGAGACACATTGCCCGTTCTTCGGGTAACGGTGCCCGGTTGTTTGGAGGTCTGCATTTTACGATATTTCCAATAAATACATGTTCTTTACGGTTGAAGTTACAGGCAGCCAGAATCTTATCAAGCAATTGCCCGGAACGGCCCACAAAAGGTCTGCCTGTAAGATCTTCATCCCTGCCAGGGCCTTCTCCGATTATAAAAATATTCGCATGGGGATTGCCTTCTCCGAACACAACATGGGTGCGTGTTTTACTTAATTGACACTTTGTGCATTGCAGTACTTCTGCCTTTAATAATTCAAATTCATTTTCCATAAATAAACTTTAATAGAAAAAATATTGTTAATTCACCCTGTAAAGTTAACTTTTTATCAAAATATACGTACATAATTCACATGTATTTATTTAATTTAATAAATTTTTATATTGCAACCTTTTAAATGCTAAAGGTGTCATTGTAAATAGTAAAACTATAATATAAAACCGGAATATCCCTTAAATGACCATCCGCAAAACGAAATTATTTACCGTTTTGGCCATCCTCTTTTTATTGGCTCAGGGCGTTTATGGGCAATGGTTGGCGGGGTATTTATACAGGAAAAAGATCACCATCCAGGCAAGTCAGGTACCAGGCAGTTCTAACCTGACAGATTTTCCCGTTCTGATTGAAATAACATCAACAGATTTAAAACAAAAAGGAAGTGGTGGGGGGGTGGCAAATGCCAACGGATGGGATACCCGTTTTACGGCTGCAGATAAGATTACAACGCTGAACCATGAGATTGAGCGTTATGACGCGGCTACCGGGACCCTGACGGCATGGGTCAGAATCCCTTCTTTGTCCCCCACGACCAATACGGATATTTATCTTTATTTTGGAAATACTTCCATATCCTCGGACCCTTCCACATCCTCTACCTGGAACAGCAATTATCTCGGCGTATGGCACCTGCATGATGATTTCAATGATGCAACAGCCAATAATATTGACGGAACTGCTACAGGTACCACTAATTCAACAGGCCAAATTGCAGATGGCCAAAATTTTAACAATGGAAATCCGGATTATATTGATCTGGGAAACTCATCGGTTTTAAATTTTGGCACAGAAAATTGGACTTTATCTGCCTGGGTAAATACATCGTCAACCAGTGGCCAGCAAAATATTTTAGGAAAAGGAGCGGAAAATTATTCATTTTGGTTCTGGACCCAGAATGATGACGGCTATTTCATTGGCCTGAATGGACAAAATGCTTTTATAGAAGTATTTGATGGAAACAATGGGAAAACGGCAACATCCGTAACCAATTTGTCTGCAAACATATGGTATTATATTACCGGTCAAAAGATCGGTGATTATCTACAGATCTATGTGAATGGGAGCTTGGAAAGTTCGGTAAGTGGAGTGATAAACTATGATTTATCCAGGGTTGATAAAAACCCGGCCTATATCGGTATAGGCAGGTATATTGATTTTTTTGGAGGAAATAATTTTCCATACAGGTCTTTCGGAGGGGATATTGATGAAGCGCGTATTGTTCATACAGCTCTTTCCCAGGAATGGATACAGACAGAATATAACAACCAAAGCAATCCATCGGCATTTTACATTGCGGGATCTACGGAAGCAGTAGCACGTTATGCCATAAAAAGCGGGAACTGGAACGATCCG
>DRPN01000063.1 GCA_011374625.1 Bacteroidota bacterium | reverse complement strand
TATTAAATATATGCATTTTTATCCTGAAAAACAACTAATTTTTGTTAATATTTCTTAAATAATGGATATACAGAAACCGGGATTGCATTCCTGTAATTCTCACAAATTATTTTTCCTGAACTTGAAGATAAGGTCTTATCTTTCTGAATGTCTCCACCGGAATCACATTATTTTTCAGTAATACATCCAAAGAATCAATATACTTGTATTGTGAACGGTAAAACACGATCGCTTTTGCTTCATAGGGTGAAAGATAAGGATGCCCGGCCAGCGTTTTTTCCATACATCTGTTCACATTAATCTTTCTGATTAATGACGTATCTATCTCAATGTGATCTTTTATATTCAAAAAAGTTTTTTCATTCAGCCCGTACACTTCAAGCAACTGATTCTTTTTTACATATCCTCCCAGCAATGTTCTGTATCGGATAATCCGAAGTGCCATTTTTGGAGATATTCCGTGTAACCTGGAAAAATCCACAGAATCAGCCTGATTTATTTCAAGTTTTTGCTGTGGATATGCAAAATAAATATCCTGTGAAACTCGATTTATTTTTCTCCGCTCTGACGAGGTAACTGTATCCTCTGTATGATTCCATAGAAGGGGTACTTCCAAAAATCCGGCAATTCTGTTATAGCATGAATCGCTCATCCCGTAGATTTTTTTCAAGTCTTCCTTTTTCCTGAATTTTCCTCCGGCTTCGCGGTAATGAATGATCGTCCTGATTAGATGCCTGGACAAATCCAGTTGCTGCCAGTCTGTTTTTGTCATTTTATTGGGATCACGTGTGGAAAGGGATACATCTTGTTCTTTTTCTTTATGTATATTTACCGGAAAGATTTTATTCTCAGAGGAATCCGGTGTTTCCTGAAGGATATCCTTTTCAGGAACTACCGTACGAACAAGGGAATCAAACCTGCGAAAATTACCGGGTGATACCACCCTGTCCCGCTTGATCCAAAACAACAGACCTATACCCAGAAGTGTCAGAATCAATAAAATGAGTGAAGCGATTCTTTCTCCTTTCGTAAAACGAAAAAGTTCTTTCAAAACAGGTAGAAAACTTAAATATTATAACCTTATAAAAAATATATTATAACCTTATAAAAATAAAGCAATCAAAATATCCTTTTTCCATCAATCTATATCCACCCCAATCCATTCATAAATACCAGTGCTATGGCCAGGGGAGCTACATAACGAACCAAGAATACAAATACAGGCAGGTAAGAAGCCCGGATATCTCCTCCGTTGCTCAACTCATCCTTCACATTTTGAGTACCCATGAACCACCCGACAAATATCACAATAAAAAAACCGCCGACAGGTAATAAGATGTTTGCCGTTGTAAAATCGAAAATGCCGAAAAAGTTCTGTTTAAAAACATGAAACCGGGAAAACCATCCCCAAGAGCCGGCGACCATCACTCCCAGAATCCCAACTGTCAGGACAGCCAAAATGGTCGCAGTTTTTCTTGAAATATTCAATTCTTCCGAAAAAAAGGCCACTATCACCTCAAGTACCGAAATAGTAGAGGTAAGGGCAGCAATGGACAACAAAAGAAAAAAAAGTATCGAAAAGAAATATCCTCCTGGTATCTCCAGGAATATCAGGGGCAGGGTTTTAAACACCAGGCCAGTACCTGCTCCCGGTTCGATTCCGAAAGCAAACACGGCAGGAAAGATAGCAATTCCGGCCAATACAGCGATCAGTGTGTCGGCAATGGTTACATTCAGAGCAGCATTTCCCAGTTTTTCTTTTTTATTGATATAGGATCCGTAGGTGATCAGTGTTCCCATCCCAATGCTCAGGGAGAAGAATCCCTGTCCGAGAGCTTCAAGGATAGTCTCTGTAGAAATTTTTGAAAAATCGGCTTTGAATAAAAATCTCAGACCTTCACCCGCTCCCGGCAGGGTAATCGCACGTATGTCCAACACCAGAATCAATATAAACAAGAAAGGCATCAACACCTTGGTGTATTTCTCTATTCCTTTCCGGATGCCTGAGACCACAATCCAGGCGGTCATAAACATAAAGATCAGAAACCACAGGATAGGACGGAAAGTGCTGCTACGAAAAACATCGAACATATTTTTGATGGTCTCTGGCGATTTCCCGGAGAAACCATTGTTAATCGCCTGGTAAAGATATTCCAGAGTCCAACCGGCTACCACCGTATAAAAAGCCAGAATCATAAAAGCAGCAAGAATCCCTACTAATCCCACCAGACACCATGGTTTGCCAGGTGCAAGAACACGGAAAGATCCATAAGGATTCCGCTGTGCACGCCGGCCAATGGTAAACTCCGATAACATCACCGGAATGCCTACCATAGTCACCAATATCAGATAGATCAATAAAAATATACCGCCTCCGTTTTCTCCAAGCACGTATGGAAATCTCCAGATATTCCCAAGGCCTATGGCCGAACCTGCTGCTGCAGCAATCACTCCAAAACGGCTTCCAAAACTGTCTCTTTGCTTTGTTTGCATATCGTATGAATTTTTGCGGCCGAAAATTGGTAAAAAACAATTATTAATCCAAACAGAAAAAAGGTGAAGAGTTCCCGGTTCTTGGTTATTATCGCAAGAAATAACGGGAATTATTATTCTTTTGCCTTTTATCTTTTATCTTTATGGTTCAATTATGAATATATATTTTTTTTAATAATGAAAAACACGAACCTGCTGAAAAAGACCAAGATCATTGCCACCCTGGGGCCGGCCAGCGAAGATCCTGAAATCATGAAAAAAATGATACTGGAAGGAGTTAATGTTTTCAGGCTGAATTTTTCCCATGGCACATACGAACAAAAAGAAAAATCCATACAAACCATTAAAGAACTGCGGAAAGAACTAAATATTCCGGTTGGCATTCTGGCTGACCTGCAGGGACCTAAGCTGAGAATCGGTGAGATAAAAAACAATCTTGTACAACTGAAAGACGGTGAATTTATTGAAATCACCAATACCGCGTGTCTGGGTGATGATAATCGGGTTTATCTCAGTTATCCCACATTTGCAGAAGATGTGGAACCGGGAGATACAGTTCTTGTGGATGATGGAAAGATTAAGCTGGAAGTCACTGAAACCAACCAGAAGGATAAGGTTATTGCCCGGATTATTCATGGGGGCTTTCTTTCCTCCCACAAGGGAGTGAATCTGCCGGATACGAAGATATCTCTGCCCAGTCTTACAGAAAAAGACCTGGAGGACACCCGTTTCATCCTGGACCATGAAATAGACTGGATAGCACTTTCTTTTGTCAGAAAAGCAACAGATATCCTGGACCTGCATGATTTGTTAAAAAAACACAAAGGAAAGGTAGATCCCTGGATCATCGCCAAAATTGAAAAACCGGAGGCTCTCAAGGAAATAGATCAAATCATCGACTTGTCCAGAGGAATTATGATTGCCCGGGGGGATTTGGGCGTAGAAGTTTCTTTCAGCCATGTGCCCATTATACAGAAAGAGATTATCCAAAAATGTATCGAGCATGCCAAGCCGGTGATCATTGCCACGCAAATGATGGAAAGTATGATCGACAATTTCAGACCAACCCGGGCCGAAGCCACCGATGTGGCCAATGCTGTTCTGGATGGCGGAGATTGTCTGATGCTTAGCGGAGAAACCTCCGTCGGAAAATATCCTGTTGAAGTAGTGCAGAATATGCATAGTATTATTTCTTTTACTGAACAGCACGGTTTTCATTATCTGAAAGAACATCCTCCTGTGGAATTTTCAAAAACATACCTCCCTGAATCGGTATGTTATCAAGCCTGTAAGATGGCAGAACAGACCCATGCTGCTTCCATTATTACCTTTACACATTCGGGATCCACAGCCTTGTACATTGCCAGCCACCGGCCCGATAAACCCATATACGCCATTACAAACAACAAGTTTTTATTAAACAAACTGTCTATGGTATACGGGGTGTTTCCTATCTACATGGAAAAGGTGGAAAAAATAGAAGACGCTATCAGACAATCCATATCGTATCTCAAAAAACATGATTATCTTCACGACGAGGATGTGGTCGTTCACGTAGGAAGCACACCTATCAACCTGCGGGGAAAAACAAATATGCTCAAGCTGAGCTATGTATAAATTAGAAAGGATATCCTATACCAACCTGTAATACCAGATCCCTGTGGAAATCAAGGGGACCTTTCGTCATTATCCATTTGTTTCCTGTTGCGATGCCAGGATCTCTCATTTTTATCCCAAGATCAACACGGAAAATAAAGAAATCAAAATCAAAACGGGCCCCTAAACCGGTTCCGACAGCAATATCATTCATAAATTTATTAAATTTGAATAACGCACCAGTCCGGTCATCCTCTTTGGTGATAGCCCATATATTTCCCATATCCAAAAATAATGCCCCTTCGAGAACCCAGAACATTTTAAAACGGTATTCTATATTAGCTTCCAGTTTCATATCAGATGTCCGATTGTAAAAACCGGAATTTTTTTCAACATACGAACCGGGGCCCAACGACCGTACATGCCAGGCTCTGATATCATTGGCTCCCCCTGCATAGTACTGTCTTTCAAAAGGTAAGGCCCTGGAATTTTGATAAGGTAATCCTGCTCCTGCAAAAAAACGATAGGTAATCGAACCAAACTCATTCAATACATTGGTAAACCGAATATCAATATCAGCCTTGATGTACTGGGCAAACTGCAGTCCGAAAATATTATAACTCCCCGAAGAATCCACAGGTCTGTTTGTTACCTTATATCCGGCATATAGCAGGTTTCCTGCGGTTTCTGCATTAAACCGGATAAACAAATGGTCAGACTTTTTTTTCAGCTTAGCGTTACTGAAAATATAGCTGTAATTCAAAGACGAAATAAATACGTCCCGGTAACTGTAGGCCAGATAAGTTGTTGTATCCAGATGAGCCAGAAAATCCGGATCAATGTATGGGAGTTTTACGGCATTCAGACTGAAAGGAGAAACCAGTTGTGACACAAAACGGGATGTCTGCCAACTATACATCATCTGAGTGGTAAAGATCGTACGTGTATAATCCGGCCGGCGTTGATAATTGAAAGCTGTTGTTACTGTTGTCTTAGGAGCAAATTTTTTCACAAACTTTTCTCGGTTAAAAAATGGGCTCAGAAACTTCCCAAAAACAAGATTGGCTTCTACATCTGTCCCCATGATTTGTTTTACTCCTCTTTCCTCCTGTGCCAGGGCTTCAATCGACTGCTTAATACGAATATTGAAGTTCTCAGCACCGTGGAACAGATTTCTGTGTTGATAATTGAAACTAAGGGCTCCTCCCAGGTTTCCGGATGAGTTGGTCCCTTCCAATTCCACAGTATAGGACTGTTGTGTAATCGGCGAAAGTTGAATGTGACAATCTATCAGGCGGATTTCTTTTGTCGTATCAGGCTGTGGTACCTCAGAAAAATATATATTCACAAATTTGAACACATTTAACCCGATCAGATGTTTTCGCGTAAGATTCACATCTTCCAGATTAAAAATTGTATTGGGAAAAAGATAATTCGCTTGCAGAATAACTTTCTTTTTCAAATAACCCGAATCTCTTTTGGACACAAAATAAAAACCTTTCATATAAGAAGTGTCCAGACCTGAATAATATGCTTTCCTGTCCTCAATGGCCTTTTGTGGATCAAAATCCACAAAGAAGTATACATTTCGTATCTTGTATTTGTGATGCAGGACCTCAATGCTCTGCATGAGTTCGTTCTGATATAAGGCTTTGCTGACAACAACATTAATATCAATCTGGTGATTACCGATGGTTGTATCAACATCAAAAGAAACATAATCTTTTGAAAAGGCATAATATCCGGAATCACGGCACAGGGTTTCGATCCGTTCACGTTCTTTCTGAAGATCTTCTACTTTGAAAACCATGCCCGGCCGGATTACTGCCTCCAGGGTATCACGTAATATCATATCTCTCATAAGAGAGTCCAGTACCTCGTACGTAATATTCCGGATTCGGTAAGCCTGACGGGACCAGATTCGGTAATATACAACAGCCTTGGAATTTTTCCTGTAATCGATTGTATCATCCACCACCGACTGGAAGAATCCCCGGGAATCAACAAAAGACTTAATCTGCTTAACCGACTTTTCCACTTCAAGTGTATCAAGAATCACAGGGGGATCCCCATTCTTGCGCAACCAATTGTTCCACTTATTATTTTTGTCTGGATTGGAAAGATTATACAACATTAAACCTGCTTTTATCCCCAGAAAGGAACGATTGGGTTGTTGCCGCAAATATCCCTGAATCTCGCTTTTGGTCAATTTACCTGCCTTATCCTCTTTGTTCAGTTCTATTTTGTTTTTCTTCAAGAGATATTCGCCCTTCGGAACATATTTTGTCGTCGAACAGGAAGTAATGATGCTCGTCGCTACGACAACCACCCATATCGGAAATTTTTTTCTATTTTTAATTTTTCTTTTCAAGACAAACCCGGCAGAAAATGTTTTAACATCATGAAACGAACAGTCTTTCACCAATTAGTTAACGAACTTAAAAAAGAAACATTATGATTAGCAAAAATAAGATAAAATTGATTCGATCGCTCGGAACAAAAAAATACCGTCTCCAACATGGTTTATTTATTGCGGAAGGAGACAAAGTTGTTCTTGATTTTATCAGGGATCCGGAGTGGAAGATTGAATATCTTTTTGCTAAAAAAGAATGGATCAGAAAACTCAGTCATGAAGATCAGAAAAATGCCGGTGAAATATTTGAAATCAGTTATGATGAACTTAAAAGGATTTCCTATTTAAAAACCCCGCACAATGTCCTGGCCCTGGTGAAGCTACCGGATTACAACCCGCCTGCATTTCCTGATCCGTCCGCATTGTCGCTGGCATTGGATAACATCCAGGATCCCGGCAACCTGGGAACAATCATGCGTATTGCCGATTGGTTTGGTATACGTGAAATCTTTTGTTCGGAAGCAAGTGTGGATGCCTTCAACCCGAAAGTTGTACAAGCAAGCATGGGCTCTATTATTCATACGCGCATTTATTATGCTGCACTGGATAAACTGATCACAAATACCAGAAATCAAAACCTTCCTGTGTTCGGAACTTTCCTCGAAGGAACATCTGTATTTGACAGTCCCCTGCCGGATAACGCATTGGTTGTTTTTGGCAATGAATCCAAAGGAATATCCATGACACTTGCGGAATTGATTGACGAAAAGATTACCATTCCTTCTTTTCCGCCGGATAGCACAACCATGAATTCACTAAATCTCTCTGCAGCCACCGCCATTGTTTGTGCAGAATTCAGGAGACGGGCATGGAAGAACCAGCATAGGGAATGATGAAGCGATGAAAAGATAATGCGAAAATATGAAAATGCAATATATGAAGAGATAAATAATTTTGGAATTTATAGCTTTTCATCTGCAGAAATATATAAGATCTCAGTGAGAGGGATTGCCAGGTTTTACTCAAAATGAAACGACAGTATCCATATCTGCGAACGCAAACGCTCCAGTGCCGTAACATACTCCGGATGTTCCGGTGAAGGGTCTGTTACCAGAATATTCCGGAATCCGGTGGAAACCTTCAACTCAGCTGTCAACTTAAAATAGGGAAGATAAAAATCTATCCCGAAACCTTCTTCATGATACAAGTCAGATTGTTTTAGCCGTACAAATTTTCCCTTATCAGGATTGTACTTGCGCCGGGAAGCCATATCCAATCTGTAGTTAAGACCTGCAAGGACAAAAGGCCGGAAGTTGTTGATTCGCTTGGCCTTATACTTAAAAATAAGCGGAAACTCCAGAAATGCCGATTCGATCTTTTGCCTGGCATATATCGTCCCCTGGTTGTAGTTGTAATAATATAGATCGCGTTGCCCGAAACTAAGCCCTGGAAGAAACCTCATATCCAAATATTTTGCCACTCTAAAACTGGAAACGATCCCTACATTGAAACCGGGAAGAAGATGATTCACATTGGCATATAAAGAATCTGCGTTTTGAGGTGGGTTGGAGTGAAAAACTATAAAATCCATTGTGTTAACACCGATTGTAAACCCAAAATGAACCAACCTCTTATCGACCTGTTGATAATACCTTACCTTTTCTTTCTGTGCCAATCCCTGAAAAAAGATACCGGAAAGTACCAGTACATATAAAAGAATTCTTTTCAATCTGCCGGTTGTTTTATATAAATAACTACAATAAAATAAAAATATTATTTTACCGGTTTCTTTCCGTAATATGCTGTTACAATCCCTCCTGTATAAGTATTATACCAAGTCACTTCATAACCGCAGTTTTGCATGATTTGCAGAAAAACCTCCCTCTGAGGAAAAGCTTTGATTGATACAGGCAGATAAGTATAGGCATATTTATCCCCCGAAAAAATTCGTCCGGCCAAAGGCAGAACATGAAAAAGATAAAATGAATAGACAGCCTTCAAAGGTTGCCATACCGGCTTGGAAAATTCAAGGATAGCCAGTTGTCCACCGGGTTTTAGAACCCTCAGCATCTCTTTCAGTCCCTGATCCAAATTGGTAAAATTACGAACACCAAAAGCTACGACAACCACATCAAATTTTCCACTCTCAAAAGGGATATGTTCGGCAGCACCAGGCAGAAAACTGATTTTATGCTGCAATCCTTTTTCCCTGACTTTTCTCTCTGCAATCGTCATCATCTTTTCCGACACATCCATACCTGTTACCGAGCACCCGCTATTTCTCACCAGCGTAATCGCCAGATCGCCGGTACCGGTAGCCATGTCCAGAACATGATGTTCGGGTTGGAGTTTTAATCGCCGGATCATTTTTTCCCTCCAATACCGGTCAATACCCAGAGACAGGAAATGATTAAGAAAATCATACCAGGGAGCAATCCTGTCAAACATGTTCCTTACACGACTGCCTTTCTTCTCAAGAATTTCCCGGGTATTATCGTCCACGTAATCAAAAATCAATCCTGTTCAAGGTATTTTTCGAGTATGGTATCATATTCTTTTTTCATATCGCAGATGAAACCGTACGATATATCATCTATTCGTATCTCGCCTTTGGTAACATGACCCAATGCAAAAAAGGGGACATCCTGTTTAACCATAAAATCAATGAATTCCGTTTCGCGGGTTTCCGACACCGACACCACCACTCTTCCCTGGGCTTCACCAAAAAGAAAAGCATCTTTTCTGATCTCGGCATCGGTGGTAATGTCAAACCCCAGTCCCCGGTACATACCGGATTCTACTAATGCTATAAACAAACCTCCTTCGGATACATCATGTGCCGACCGTACCAGACTGTAATGGATAAGATCACGGACCACCTGTTGCACTTTTAATTCTTCTTCCATATTAAAATAAGGCGGGGGAGATTTTTCTATGCCATGATAATTGACCAGATATTCAGAAGAAGCGATATCATTCACGGATTTTCCCACCAGATAAATCATGTTTCCCTTGCTCTTGAAAGGAATGGTCATTTGAGCATTTTTCTCACGCAAAACCCCTAACATTCCAATCACAGGTGTAGGAAACACCGGTTCAACCGTATTATCGATCGATACCTGATTATAAAAACTCACGTTTCCTCCCGTCACGGGTGTGTTAAAACGCCGGCAGGCCTCACCCATGCCCTGAACTGCTTTCTTGAACTGCCAATATACTTCAGGATTATACGGATTCCCAAAATTCAGGCAGTTGGTAATAGCCAGTGGTTCTCCTCCTGAACATACAATATTCCTGGCAGCTTCAGCTACAGCGATCTGAGCTCCGATTTCCGGATCAGCTTTCACATAACGGGAGTTACAATCCACCGTTAAAGCCAATGCACTACGTGTTCCACGCAAATCCACAAGACCGGAATCCGACGGCATATTGGTACTCATATTCCTCACTCCCACCATTGTGTCATACTGTTCATAAACCCAGCGCTTGCTGGCAATGTCAGGATTAATGATCAGCATGTGCATCACCTCTTTCAGTTCTTCCGGTTCCGGAACATTATCAATGGAGAATTTCTGATATTCCTTATAATAAGCCGGCTCACGTGTTTCGCGGTCATACTGGGGAGCGCCTCCTCCCAATACCAGCACTGACGCCGGCACGTCAGCTACCAATTCACCGTGCCGGTAAAAATAAAGCCGGTCTTCATCTATGACCTCCCCGATAATTTCACAGTTCAGATCCCACTTGTCAAATACGGCTTCCACCTCTTTTTCCCTGCCTTTTTCCACCACTACCAGCATCCTTTCCTGCGACTCACTGAGTAAAATCTCCCATCCCTCCATGTTCTCTTGCCGCAATGGTACCTTGTCCAGATCGATACGCATACCACTGTTGCCTTTAGCCGACATTTCCGAAGTAGAACAGATAATTCCGGCGGCACCCATGTCCTGCATCCCCACCACCGCCCCTGTCTTATGAAGTTCCAGAGAAGCTTCCAGCAATAACTTTTCCATAAACGGATCACCTACCTGTATCGAAGGAATATCATTTGCCGAGTCCTCCGTAATATCCGCCGAGGCAAACGTAGCCCCGTGGATCCCGTCCTTTCCTGTGGAAGAGCCTACGATATATACAGGATTGCCTGCGCCTTTGGCTACGGCTGAGATTACATCCTCGTGTTTCATGATCCCCACCGACATGGCATTGACCAACGGATTGGTATTGTAACTGTTATCAAAATACACTTCTCCGCCGACGACAGGCACCCCAAAGGAGTTTCCGTAATCACCAATCCCTTTTACCACTCCTTTCATAAGCCATTGGGTCCGGTCATGTTCAATATTTCCGAAACGAAGTGAATTCAATTGAGCGATGGGACGGGCACCCATGGTAAAAATATCCCTGTTTATACCTCCCACCCCGGTGGCTGCTCCCTGATAAGGCTCTATGGCACAAGGGTGATTGTGAGACTCTATCTTGAAAGCACATGCCAGCCCGTTGCCGACATCTACCAGGCCGGCATTCTCTTCGCCGGCACCTACCAACATATGCTCCCCGTCACGGGGAAGGGTCTTCAATAATTTTATGGAATTTTTATAGGATGCATGTTCTGACCACATCACGGAAAAGATACTCAGTTCCGTAAAATTCGGTGTGCGTCCCAGAATTTCTTTGATCATTTCAAATTCCCGGTCTTCTAATCCCAGGCTTCTGGCGGTATCAAGGGTAACTTCAGGTAGTGGCATGACAAATCGGATAATTGTTCATTGCAACAAAGATAAACAAAAACCACACCCCGACTGATGCAACTGCTTATTTTTTCTAAATTTGCCCCAAAAACCACAAATCATGACAAAAACAACACTTATCACAGGAGCCACGGCAGGTATCGGCGAAGCCACGGCCCGCCTACTGGCAAAAAACGGATACAACCTCATCGTCACAGGCCGCCGGAAAGCACGGCTTGATAACCTTAAAAAAGATCTGGAAAAAAATACTACTGCGAAAGTTTATACACTGAATTTTGATATACGTCACCGTGACAAGGTGGAACAAGCCCTTGACTCCTTACCCGATGAATGGAAAGATATCGAGGTGCTGATAAACAATGCCGGTCTGGCAGCAGGTTTAGGGCCTCTCCATGAGGGCGACCTCGACGACTGGGAACAAATGATCGACACCAATGTGAAAGGGTTGCTTTATATCTCCCGGAAAATCCTCCCCGGTATGGTGGAACGCAGAAAAGGGCACGTCATCAACATCTCGTCCACCGCCGGCAAGGAAGTGTATATGAACGGAAATGTATATTGTGCCACCAAGTTTGCCGTCGACGCCCTCAACAAGGCCATGCGCCTGGAACTGGTGGATCATGGCGTTAAAGTCACCTCGGTTAACCCCGGATTTACCGAAACCGAGTTCTCGCTCGTTCGTTTCAAAGGAGACAGGGAAAAGGCTAAAATGCCCTATGCCGGAATGGAACCTCTCCGCGCCGAAGACATCGCCGAAGTAATTCTGTTTGTCCTGAGTCGTCCCGATCATGTAAACATCAATGAGATCATTGTCACCCCTAAGGCCCAGGCCAATGCCTTTTACATCCACAGGGAAAGAGAGCGATGAGTTGTGAGTTGTGAGAGGATCTTTTACTCTGCAAAAAAACTAAAAATCAACAACAAAAATGGAAAATAAAACCTACTCCCCCGAATACCTCAGGAACTTCATCACACAGTTTTTTGAAAAGCTGGGCTGTCCCACGGAGGATGCCCGGGCCATTGCTGATGCCTTTGTGCGTGCTGAATTGCGTAATCTCTCTTCCCACGGCATGATTCGGCTGAAAGACCATTACCAGCTGTGGGAGGCAGGTCGCCTCAACGTGCATCCCGACATAAAGGTTGTCCATGAGACTCCCGGCACGGCTGTCGTCGACGGTGACAACGGCGTAGGCATGCTCGTCGCCACGCGAGCCATGCAGGTGGCCATGGAGAAAGCAAAGAACAGCGGCAGCGGCTGGGTAGCCACCCGTAACTCCAACCATTTCGGTATAGGCAGTTACTATGCTCTGATGGCTGTAGAGAACGATATGATCGGTCTGGCTATGACCAACGGCAATCCGCTGGTGGCTCCGGCCAACTCCGTCGAACGTCTGCTGGGCACCAACCCTATTGCCGTGGCCATACCTGCCGGCAAGTATCCCCCTTTTGTCGGGGATTTCAGCACCACCCCTATTGCCAGAGGCAAACTGGCCGTAGCCGCAAAAAAGGGAGAGAAAGTCCCTTATGGATATGTTATCGACAAAGACGGGAATCCTTCTGACGACCCGGATATTTTAAAAGAAGGCGGCGCCATGGTTCCGCTGGGCGGTGACCTTGCTCACGGCAGCCACAAAGGCTATGCCCTGGGAGCTATCGTGGATATCCTGAGCGGCGTATTGTCCGGAGCCAACTTCGGCCCGTTCGTACCCCCAAACCTTGCTTACCTGCCTCTGCCCGAAGAACAGGTGGGAAAAGGCATGGGACATTTCTTCGGCGCCTGGCGCATAGATGCTTTTATGGAAGCTTCCGAATTCAAATCACGCATGGACCGATGGATGGAAATCTTCCGCAACGCCAAACCGGTCCCCGGAAAGAAAGTGCTTATCCCCGGTGAAATCGAACGCGAGGCTGAAGAACGCATTGCCCGGGAAGGGATTTACGTGCTTCCCGCCATCCAGAAGGATGTGAAAGAACTGGCAGATAAACTGGAGATAGAATTTGAGATGAAAGGATAAGATTATTCCTCATTTATTCGTCCTTCCGGAACCCTTGTTTCTCAACCACCTTCAGAAACTCTTTTGAGAAAAAGACATTATCCTTTTTAGTATAACGGTTGTCGGTAAAGATCTGGGCCAGGGTCTCCTTGTTGTTGATTTTCAATAACTCCCTGGTTTCTTCCAGCGCTTCCTTCTCCGCGTATATCCGGTCAATATCTTCCCGGATGTAATCCCGGTAGGTTTCCTGATGGATTACTCCTTCCAGTGGCAGCCGGTCGGTGAGGGGCGGGTCTTCATCGGGATAACCTACCACCAGGGTGGTCACCGGCACCACCAGTTCCGGCAGTTTAAGAACATCAACAATCTTTTCAGCCATATAGGTGGTCGTCCCCAGATAACAAATTCCGAGGCCGTGGCCTTCAGCTGCCAGTGCCACATTCTGGGCTGCCAGCAAAGCATCTATGGCCGCTGTAAAGAAAGAAAGGAAATTCCGGTATCCCGGATTCGCCTTGCGCCATTCACACCATTTGGTAAAACGATTGAAATCAGCACAAAAAGTAAGGACTACCGGCGCCTGCAATACCATATCCTGCCTGAAATGAGCTTCCCACAACTGTTTTTTCAAATCCTTATCTTTTGTTATCACAATGCTATAAACCTGCATATTTCCTGTGGTGGATGCACGGGTACCTGCGGCCAGAACTTGTTTTAGTATATCCTCCGGGATTGGATCTGTTTTGTATTTCCGGACAGAACGGTGATTAAATATTGTTTGAATCATAACTTTTCAATTATTTTAAGGTGCAATATTAATGAACTTCTCTCTTTTCCGGAATGATTCCTGTCATTTTTAAGGATCAGCAACAAACATTTGTCAATAAAATCTAATCTTTTACAGAAATAATTACACATTGTGGATAAGTATTCACTGTTAACCGGCATATTTAAAAAAAGAAATTATTATTTTTAAGGTCCTTAATTAATAAAATATTATAAACATAAACAGAATTCATTTTATTAACACCATTAAAACTGTTTGATTATGAAAAAAATTCTACCCCTTTTTCTCTTTATTGCTCTGGGCTGGTTCCCCTTACAGGGTCAGCCCAATGTGTGGATTAACGAAATACATTACGACAATAACAGCTCAGATTCAGGTGAGGGATTTGAAGTTGTCATTGAAAATGCAAGTTCATACAACCTTGGTGATTTTACCGTAACTCTTTATAATGGAAACGGAGGAACTTCTTATGGAGAAGTAAACTTGAATCAATGTACCTTGGGAACCTCTGTGAATGGATTCACATTCTATTATTACTATTATAGTGGAATCCAGAACGGAGCACCTGATGGTCTTTGCTTATCATACCAGGGTTCACTTATTCCCGGACAATTTTTAAGTTATGAAGGAACTTTTACCGCAACAGAGGGTCCGGCTAATGGTGTTACTAGCACAGATATCGGTGTGTCTGAAGACGATAATACTACCAGTACCCAGTCTTTACAATTATCGGGTTCGGGTAGTACATATGCAGAATTCATCTGGCAATCTCCTTCAATTAGTACTTTTGGAAATGTCAACAATAATCAAACCCTTATTCCATCTCCCGGAGACACACAACCTCCTGTCTGGACTACCGGCTATCCCAAAGCCATTCCCAGGGATGACAGAGGAACCATTATCGTTAACTTGGACGAGCCGGGTACCGTTTATGCGGTTGTGTTATTCAACGACGCTACCCCCCCCACTTCACAACAGGTAAAAGCAGGGGCAGATTATGATACCGTTCATGTCCTCGTGTACGACTCTGTCGTTGTTACCGAAGCCAACAAGGATTATTACATGTTACTCGGGGGAGCCACTCCTGAAACAGATTATGACATTTGGCTGGTAGCACAGGATAACGAAACCCCTCCGAATATTCAAACAGACCCCGTTAAGCTGGACGTCACTACTACTGCTCCACGATCACTGGACATGACCAAACCTGAAGATAAAGACACGGCATATATAGGCGGTGATCTTCATTTTGAATGGACATCCCAGAATATTGACAGCTTATATATAGGAGCTTATGTGCCGGCACTTCAAGAAACCTTTATTATTACTGATGACAATGATCAACCTATTGCTATACCCGCATTACTGGGAAGCTTTGATTTTCCAATACCACAAGACGCCTTTCCCGGATATTATAATATTTTATTGTTTGATGCTGCCGACACTTCCTATTATGACCAGGCGGATTCGGTACTCCTGCAGGATAAGAGAGTACTGGAATGGGTATCCCCCCAGGATCACGAAACATACTATGTCGGCGACATTGTTTATTTCAAATGGCACGCCGAGTACATCGACAGCATATACATCGGAGGGTATGACTATACTGATTCTTCCTGGTTTATGATTCCGGATGATGATAATCCCATGGCCTTCCCGGCCAACCTGGATTCTCTGGCATTCCCGATCCCGCTGGATGCTTCCACCGACTCAGTCCGTTTGATTATTTACAATGCTGATGATACTACTTTACAGGATATTGCCGACCCGGTATATCTGCTGGATACCATTAAACCGGAAATTGAAATGCTGATGCCCGACAACGGAAAAACGGATGTACCTTATGCCTTTACGGCCGTTCTGGCATTCTCTGAAAATGTAACACCTCTCACCGGAAATATTTATCTGCATAAGGAAGACGGAACCGTTATAGCAACGTTTGATGTAACTACCGTACAACATGAAGATAATGTCCTTGCTCTCAGTTTGCCTATTACCCTGGATGCAGCGACAACCTATTACTTTACCATGGATGCCGGCGCTGTGGAAGATTATCGGCACAATGTTTTCGGAGGTATCTCCGATCCCGGTACCTGGCGTTTCACTACGGCTGCCAAACAGTTGTATTTCTCCGAGTATGTGGAAGGATCGGGCAATAACAAAGCCCTGGAGATTTTTAATCCGACCGACCAAACCGTGGATCTGTCCGAATACGGGATTATGACTACCTCCAACGGCAGTGACTGGTACTTCCCCGCACCGTTGCATGGCATGCTGGCCCCCGGAGATGTTTATACGATTGTTCACCCGGACTTTGACTTCAGTCTCCTGGCTGATTCTGCCGCCGTCGTTGACACGCTATGGGGTGCGTACATTAATTACTTCAATGGGGACGATGCCCGCGGGCTGGTTCAACTGGTAGGCGGCTCCTGGGACGAATTTCCCAATTATACCCTGATAGACGTCATCGGAGAAGAAGGGATTGATCCGGGTTCAGGCTGGGATGTGGCAGGCGTGGCCTCCGCCACCCAAGACCATACCCTGATACGTAAGAATAATGTTGAAACGGGAAACATCCGCATCGGATGGGATGCTTCTGCCGGCACCGACGCAGCCTCCTCCGAATGGATAGTCCTTGAACAGAACTTCGTGGCCAACCTGGGTTATCCCACCCCCAATGCCAGCGACAACACGACCATCACCGCTTTTGAGCTGCGAGATACTGTGGGCAACCTGGTAAGCACCACTGCTATCATCGATTCAGCTGCTGCTACCGTCAGCATAGAGGTGATCTACAGCGCCGGCCACATGGTCGACTCTCTTGTGCCGGTTGTGACTGTTGCCGATGACGGCAGCGCAGTCATCAACGGCGACACCCTCGACTTCACCAACCCGGTGACGTTTACCGTAACAGCTGAAGACGGCTTGACAACACGCGACTGGACTGTCACGGTAACCATTGCTGCCGCTCCAAGTACAGATGCAGCGATACTGGCTTTCTCCATCCCCAACCAGATGAGTGATGCTGTAATTGATGCAGCCAACCATACGGTAGCTGTTGTGATGCCTTACGGCACTGATGTGACGGCCCTGACACCTGCCCTTGAAGTATCTGCAGGAGCATCCGTTACTCCGGCTGCCGGAGAGGCCCAAGACTTTACCAACCCGGTAGTCTATACCGTTACCGCCGAAGACGGCACTACAACCGCCGACTGGACCGTTACTGTAACAGCCTTCGAACCACCGGTAGTGGGCATTTTTGATGTCCAATACACTACAGACGCATCCGGTGATTCACCATACAAAGGTCAGATGGTTAGGACTTCCGGAATCGTGACAGCCCTGAACATCTACCAGGGGGCATTCAAGGGTTATTTCCTGCAGGATACGGCTGCTGCCTGGAACGGCATCTATGTTTACGATCCGGATCATGATACCCTCCAGGTTGGAGACAGTGTCACTATTGTCGGAACAGTGGACGAATATTACAACTTCACTGAGATCAAAAATATCCAGGATCTGACGGTTGTCAGCCAGGGGAACACCCTGCCCGGCCCGGTAGACCTTACTACCGGAGATGCTGCCCAGGAAAAATGGGAAGGGGTATTCGTTACCTTCCACAATGCAACCTGCCTGGATAATAATCTGGGGTATGGAGAAATCTCTGTGGATGACGGCTCAGGTGCGCTGGTCGTGGATGACTTCCTCTATCAGTATGATCCGGCAAGTGACTTTACCGTAAACAATATCTATAATCTCACCGGGGTTATGAATTACACATACGGTGCGTTTAAGCTCAATCCGAGAAGCGCCAATGATATCTCGGATGTTACAGGCATTGATAATGCCACACTGAAAAACAGTGTCCGTATCTATCCGAATCCTTCCTCCGGCATCTTCTTCCTGACAACCGAAGGAATGGACGGATCGGTCCTGCAGATCTCGGTCATGAATACCCTTGGTAAGGTTGTTTACACAAAAGAATTTACTCATAATAATCTTTCGCGTGAACAAATTAATCTTACCGAACAAGCCAAAGGATTGTACTTCATCCGCATTGAAAGCGGAAATAATGCTATAGTGAAACGCATTATTGTTCAATAAACACTAATCTTTTGTTAAAAAAAGGCTGACAAGTGTCAGCCTTTTTTTATCTCTTTTTGTAACTTGCTGCCGATTCTTGTATATTTTACATTCTTAATTATCAAATAAAAACTTCTTTCAAATGAAAAAACAATCATTTTTACCATTGCTGCTTGCAGCGGTTTTTTTCTTCTCTTTTCAATCCCTGTCAGCCAAGAAGGACAAGAAGAAAGAAGAACCTGCAAAAGATACATTATCCGCTGTTTTTTCCGGGCTCAAATGGCGCAGCATAGGACCTGCTTTTGCCTCGGGACGAATTGCTGATTTTGCCGTTAACCCGGAGAACAAAGCGATTTGGTATGTTGCTACGGCATCCGGTCACATCTGGAAAACCGTAAACAACGGAACCACCTTCAAGCCTGTTTTTGACCATTACGGAGCCTATGCTATCGGATGTCTGGCCATGGATCCTCATAACCCGAATGTGATTTGGGCAGGCACAGGGGAGAACAACTATCAAAGGGCACTGGGTTACGGAAACGGCGTTTACAAAACCCTGGACGGAGGACAGTCGTGGCAAAATATGGGCTTGAAAGATTCACGGCAGATTGGAATGATAGCCATTAATCCGCATAACACGGATATTGTCTATGTGGCAGCAGAAGGATCGGCATGGGGCCCCGGAGGCGATCGGGGACTTTATAAAACCATCGATGGCGGAAAAACATGGGAAAAAACATTGGACATTAGTGAAAATACCGGTGTAAGCAATGTGGTACTGGACCCAAGGAACCCGGACGTTGTTTATGCCGTAAGTGAACAAAGACGCCGGCATGTATACACCGCCATTGCCGGTGGACCGGAAACCGCCCTCTACAAGTCCAAAGACGGAGGTGCTACCTGGAAAAAACTTACCAAAGGGTTGCCTTCTGCCGATATGGGCGGCATCGGACTGGCTGTCTCACCGGCCAATCCCGATGTGCTCTATGCTATAATCGAAGCAACTGATAATTCAGGAGGTTTCTTCCGTTCCACTGACCGGGGTGAGTCGTGGACAAAAATGAGCAATCATCATTCCAGCGGACAATATTTTAATGAAATTACCTGCGACCCGAAAGATGTCAATACGGTCTATAGCCTGGAAACGGTCACCCAGGTGACACACGATGGGGGGAAAACATGGAAAGCCCTGGGCAACAACCACCGCCATGTGGATGATCACGCCATGTGGATCGACCCTGGACAAACCAGCCATTTTCTGATCGGAGGAGACGGAGGAGTCTATGAATCTTTCGACCGGGGTAAAAACTTTATCTTTAAAACCAATCTGCCTGTAACGCAGCTTTACCGGGTAACCGTAGATAATACCAAACCTTTTTATTATGTGTATGGCGGCACGCAGGACAACAATTCTTTTGGAGGACCTTCCAGGAACACATGCCGCCAGGGAGTCACCAGCGACGAATGGTTCATCACTGTCGGAGGGGACGGATTCTGGTGTGCCGTGGACCCTGTAAACCCCAATATTGTTTATTCAGAATGGCAATACGGTAACAGCATTCGCTACGACCGCAAAAGCGGAGAATCCATAGATATCAAACCGCAACCCAAAAAAGATGAACTTACTTTTCGCTGGAACTGGAACTCCCCCTTGATAATAAGCCCCCATTCCCATACACGCATATATGTAGCTGCCAACAAAGTCTTCCGTAGCAACGACAGGGGAAACAGCTGGCAGGAAATCTCCGGCGACCTTACCCGTCACCTCGACCGGAATATGTTTAAGGTAATGGGCAAATACTGGAGTGTTGATGCCGTGGGTAAAGACGTCTCCACTTCGCTGTGGGGAACCATAGTATCGCTAGCAGAATCAGAAGTGAAAGAGGGTCTTTTATATGTTGGTACCGACGATGGATTGATACAAATGACCGACGACGGAGGAAAACACTGGAATAAAACGGAAACATTCCCCGGCGTTCCTGATTACACCTATGTCAGTGATATTTGTCCCTCCAAATTCGACGAAAATGTGGTCTTTGCCTCTTTTGATAACCGGAAAAGGGATGATTTCAAGCCTTACCTGCTGAAAAGTACTGACAAAGGGAAGACCTGGATCTCCATCACAGGGAATCTGCCAGGGAATGAGACAGTCTATACGGTTGAACAGGATTTTGTCAACCCGGATCTGCTCTTTGCCGGAACAGAATTTGGTTTTTATTTCTCAGTGGACGGAGGAAAGAAATGGATAAAATTCACTGCCGGCCTGCCAGATATCGCCGTAAGAGATATCGCAATCCAACGCCGGGAGAATGATCTGGCTATTGCCACTTTCGGCCGAGGTTTTTATATTCTTGATGATTATACACCCCTGAGAAATTTCAGGCCACAGTTGCTAAATGACAAAGCCTATATCTTCCCGGTAAAGGATGCGTTACTTTATATACAAACAAATGCCAAAAGTGCACAGGGATCTACTTATTTCGTGGCTGAAAATCCTCCTTTCGGAGCTGTCTTCACTTACTATCTTAAAGAATCCCTGAAAAGCGACAAAGAGAAAAGACACGAAAAAGAGAAAAAAGAATTTGAACAGGGAGAAAAGATTAAGGTACTTACCTGGGATGAAGTCAGGCAGGAAAGCAAGGAAGAAACACCTCATCTTATTTTCACGATTACTGATGAACAGGGAAATATTGTCCGGAAGATCAATAGTCGGGGATCAAAAGGAATACACCGTATTGCCTGGGATCTCCGGTATTCTTCCCCTTTCCCGTTACATCTGAAGAACAATAAATACGACCCGTTGGCCAAAGACAATGACGGCATGTTAGCTATGCCGGGAAAATATTTTGTCTCTCTGTCTCTGTCCGATCACGGAAATATCTCCATACTGACAGATCCCGTACCTTTTAATGTAGTAGCATTAAACAACACTACCCTGCCAGCCAAAGACCGCAAGGCCGTCTTTGACTTCCAGAGAAAAACCGCCTTGCTGGCCGGAAAAATTCAGGGAACCATGAATTATACGGAAGAACTGATCAAAGAGATGGAAAGAATCCTGCAGACACTGGATCACGCGGCAGGCGCCACACCCGAAATGCTGCAACAAGCCCGTAAGATCCGGAAAGAACTGGATCAGGTACAGTTTGCTTTCAACGGCTTTACGCCTAAAGCCAGCTGGGAAGAAATACCTCCCCATAAAATGCCGGTAGCCGTACGTATGAACAACCTTATTTATACACAGTGGGCCTCTACAAGCGATGTAACCCAAACGATGAAAGATGATTATCAGATCCTGACGGAAGAATTCCCGCCCCTGCTAAATAAAGTAAAAACCATCTACGAGAAAGAGATCAAACCTCTTGAAAAACAACTCGAACAAATCAATGCCCCCTGGACCCCCGGGCGCCTGCCGGAAGTTAATTAAAAGCATACTGAAAACAAAAAGAAAAAAGACGGGAGCATTTCTCCCGTTTTTTTTCTTTATCAACAAAACAAAATGTTATTTTTTCCGTATAATTAACATTTTTGTAAAATGCAATAATTTGATTATTCGTAAAATTCATGTAAATTTGTATTGAAATATTAAGTACTTAATTTTTTAAAGTATGAAGAAATTAATTGTAATAGCTGTAGTCGCATTATTCTTTGCCGGACTGTTTTCCTCATGTAACAACGAAGTTTGTCCCGCTTATGGCCATGTTGACATACAGCAGGTTGATTCCAACGGTTGAATCTTGACACCGGTTCCGTTGTCATGCTTTTAATATCACATTGTTATGAAGAAAGTAATAATTTTATTCACTTTCTTCCTTTTTTATATTTTGAATGCCTCAGGGCAGGGAGAAATTGACAAACAGCAGAGGATATTTTACCGGAATGAATCCACTTTTAACATTGCGTTAAATTCCAACGGCTATGGAGGAGGATATCGTTACGGGAAACGGTTGAACTTTTTAAATAAGAGACTCTACGAAATAGACTTCAACTATTTCAGACATCCCAAGGAAATAAAACTTTCCAATCCTTATTTTCCCAACTCACGTAGTTTTGTTTTCGGGAAAACCAACCTTTTTTTCAATCTCAGAGGAGGTTACGGGTTTCAAAGGGATATTTATAAAAAGATGGACCGGGGCGGTGTAGCTGTTCGCTATTTATATTCTTTCGGGCCGGTACTGGGATTTTATAAACCGGTCTATTATCTGGTGCTGGATCCGATATCCATGGATACATACATACTGAAGGAGGCCAAATTCGATCCTGCACAGCTTCATTCTCCTAACGACATATACGGTCGTGCTTCTTTTTTCAAAGGGTGGAATGAGATTCATTTTGTCCCCGGTCTTTTTGCTAAATTCGGATTTAATTTTGAATTCAGTAAACTCGAGCCGGTAGTACAGGCCCTCGAAGGAGGCATTGTCATTGATGTCTATCCAAAGATAATACCAATCATGGCCACCGAGGATAACAAAAACATCTTCATTTCACTATATGCCAGCTACCGGTTCGGAAAAATCATTGACCGTTATTATAAAAAGGCTTATGAAAAAAATCAGAAAACAGGTCCGTCATTTCAATATATCCCATAAAACGCTGTTTAGGTGCGTTGCATCCAAATAACCCAATCTTTATATTTTTTTTGCCAGATAAAGATTATTCCCTATTTTTACGTGGTTTTTTTAACATTAAAATTTTAAAAGCAAAGACTTATGGTAAAAATAAAAGTAGCAATCAACGGATTCGGCCGCATCGGCCGCAATGTTTTCAAACTGGCCTTAGAAAGGGATAATATCGAGATTGTGGGTATCAACGATTTGACCGATACTAAAACACTGGCATATTTGCTGAAATACGATTCAACCCAGGGAAAGTTTAACGGTACATTGGATTACGATGAGAAAGCTCTTATCGTCAATGGAAACCGGATCAATATCTCTGCGGAAAAAAACCCTGCTGTCATTCCCTGGGCAGACACGCCGGATGTTGTCATTGAATCAACAGGGGTCTTCAGAGTTAAAGAAAGTCCAAAAGGTGGTTATGGAGATCATCTTAAAACCGGGGCGAAAAAAGTCATCATTACTGTCCCTGCCAAAGACGAGATTGACAAAACAATTGTACTGGGTGTCAATGATTATATGCTCACTCCTGAAGACAGATTTATCTCAAACGCATCTTGTACTACCAATTGCCTGGCTCCCATTACCAAAGTTATCAATGATTCTTTCGGAATCGTCAATGGTTTAATGACTACCATTCATTCCTATACCAATGACCAACGTATTCTGGACTTTCCTCATAAGGACCTGAGACGTGCCAGGTCTGCCGCTGTTTCTCAGATACCTACTACTACTGGTGCAGCCAGCGCTATAGGAAAAGTCATTCCTGAATTAGATGGGAAAATGAACGGAATGGCGATCCGCGTACCAACTCCTACCGGTTCACTTGTTGACCTGGTGGCATATGTAAAAAATCCTGCGACAGTAGAAGAAGTGAATGCTGCTATGAAAGCCGCTGCAGAAGGGTCGATGAAAGGAATTCTTGCTTATACCGAAGATCCTATTGTGTCTGTAGACGTCATACATAATCCGCACTCCTCTATCTTCGATGCTTTAAGCACCATGGTTAAAGGAAATCTTGTAAAGGTTATTTCATGGTACGACAATGAATGGGGATATTCTGCCCGGGTTGTCGACCTGATTGAAAAAATGTTTGAATAACATTCTTAATCAAAAACGTCCACTTTCCTGTGGACGTTTTTTTTTAATCTTCTTACCAAAAGGACCCGGAGTTACCAGATCTGTTTCTTCAAGGAGGAAATCCAGCTATTCATATACCGGGATCATCTCAAGAGGAATATGCAAGGAATCCCTGAAATGTTCACCAAGTTCCATAATGGATTCATCCCCTTCTTCAAAATACCATTTCAGGGCAATATTTTTTCCCTCTTTGATATATTTTTTAATGATCCTCAGCAGCTCCAGCAGATATTTTGACGATCCACTATTCACATATTCCAGTCTGAACTCGAAGATGGGACTTTTTCCGTCGTGTTCAAGATATTCCCTTACCCAGGAAATCACAGGAAGAAAAATATCCTGTGCACTCTCCGGAATAGAACGCCCGGCAATCAAAAACGGTTTCCCCAACTCCAGGTGTATTTCCGGGGTCATAGCTGTTGGTTCTATAATCAATGGCTCCATGTTATACAGATATTATCATATAAAAATATAAAATTTATTCATACCGCAATGCAACAATCGGATCAAGCCGGGCTGCCTTGGAGGCCGGATAATATCCGGAAACAACACTTACCAAAAAACACAATGCCACACCCAGAAGTATCCATAGCCAGGGAATCACAAAAGAGGTGTGGGTCAGTAAAGACACCAGGTTCCCGATAATGATACCCAGGATAATACCCAGCATCCCCCCCAGTTGTCCGATGAGTATCGCCTCGAAAAGAAATTGCATACGTATGGTAATCCCTTTGGCTCCCAATGCTTTCCGGATCCCTATCTCATGAGTGCGTTCTGTAACTGTCACCAGCATAATGTTCATCAGTCCTATGGCTGCCCCGAAAAGAGTGATGATCCCAATAATCGTAGCAGCCCAGGTCACTTTTTTAATATTATCCAGCAATATAGATACCAGATTGTCACTTTTGGTAACGTTAAAATCCGTCTCATCCCAGACACCCAGTCCACGTATAACTCTGAAATATCCCTCCGCCTCGCTCGCCATTACGTCCAATAATTTAGGATCCGGAGGCATCACCCCGACCTGGAAGGTCATATTTGGACGTGAGAAATAATGCCTGACCGTGGTTACCGGCATGATGGTGATTCTGTCAAAGCCGCCGAAACTGGATCCTTTCTTTTTCAGCACACCGATAACCCTGAATTTCCCTCCGCCAATGGAAACGATCTTGTCAACAGGATCGGTAAGCGGAAATAACTCTTCTTTCAGATCAGCCCCGATGATCATGACATTACGGTTCATCTGCACATCCTGGATCGACAGATTTCGTCCGTAATCAAGCTCGGATCCTGAGGTAAATAAATAATTCTCGTCTCCCCCGATGACCCTGATATTGGGATTTGTCTTTTTGTCTTTGTATTTTACCGTTGCCGTTCCCGATGCATTCACCGATACCGAAACGATACAAGGCAGTTTAAATTCTTTTTTAAACCTGGAAGCCTGCTGATAGGTGATGCGGGCATGATTTTTCTGACGGTATCGTTTATTTCCCACAATCACTGTCATCCCCCGGCTCTCGATCACGAAGGCATTGGCTCCCATAAAAGTGAACTGCTGCGTAATGGAATGCTTGACCGACTCAATAGCGGTGAGGATACCGACCAGGGCCATAATCCCGAAAGAAATAATAAAAATGGTCAGGATAGCACGTACTTTATTGGTCCGTATCGAATCGAACGAAATTTTTAGATTATCTTCTAACAGTCCGGTCTTTATCTTCATTCCTTCACAATTTTCCTTCACAATTTATTCAAAGACATTACAGAATCCTAAAAATACACTTTTTTTTCACGGCACAAAATGACTTATCTTTGATTCAAGTCAGATTCTTAGTACTTTTGTTTTTCCATACGTTCTTAAAAAATAATTGTTATGGCTTTTGATATTGATGTGATTCGCAAGGTGTATTCCACCTACGGAGTTAAAATTGCCGCTGTTAGAAAGATTCTCAACAGACCTTTAACACTCACGGAAAAAATACTATACACGCACCTCGCCGGGGATAAGATCACCGCTCCTTACACCCGGGGGAAAGATTACGTGGATTTTAATCCCGACCGGGTAGCCATGCAGGATGCCACTGCCCAGATGGCCCTGCTGCAGTTCATGATGGCCGGCAAGGACAAAGTGGCCGTACCCTCCACCGTGCACTGTGATCATCTTATCACGGCCAAAGAAGGTGCGGAAAAGGATCTGGAGAAAGCCAAATACACCAACCAGGAGGTTTACGATTTCCTGGCCTCCGTATCCAATAAATATGGTCTCGGTTTCTGGAAGCCCGGCGCAGGGATCATCCACCAGGTGGTGCTGGAGAATTACGCTTTCCCCGGCGGGATGATGATAGGCACCGACTCGCACACACCCAATGCAGGTGGATTGGGAATGATCGCCATAGGTGTGGGCGGCGCCGACGCGGTGGATGTGATGGCCGATATGCCGTGGGAGTTGAAGTTCCCCAAGGTTATCGGAATCAAACTGACCGGAAAACTCTCCGGATGGACAGCCCCCAAAGATGTGATTCTGAAAGTGGCCGATATTCTAACCGTAAAGGGAGGTACCGGTTATATCCTGGAGTATTTCGGGAAAGGAGCTCAGACACTCTCCGCCACCGGCCGGGCTACGATCTGTAACATGGGCGCCGAAGTAGGGGCTACAACTTCCACTTTTGGCTTTGACGAAAACACCGCCGAATATCTGAGGCAGACCCACCGGGCAGATGTAGCAGAGCTGGCTGAATCGGTCAAAGAACATCTAACGGGCGACCAGGAAGTATATGCCGACCCTGAAAAATATTTCGACCAGGTCATCGAGATCAATCTTTCGGAGCTGGAACCGGCCCTCAACGGCCCCTTCACCCCCGACCTGCGCACACCGGTATCGAAGATGGCAGATACCGCCCAAAAAAATAACTGGCCCCTCAACCTCGAAGCCGGCCTCATCGGGTCGTGCACCAACTCTTCCTACGAAGACATCACCCGGGCTGCCTCTATCGCCCGCCAGGCACTGGAAAAAGGCCTCACACCCAAAGGAGAGATATATATTACCCCGGGGTCGGAACAGGTGCGTTACACCATGGAACGTGACGGACTGATCGAAGTGTTTGAAAAAATCGGCGGGATCATCCTGGCCAATGCCTGTGGTCCCTGTATCGGCCAATGGGACCGTGAAGAGGTCAAAGACGGTCACCGCAACGCTATCGTTACCTCTTTTAACCGTAACTTTGCCAAACGCAATGATGGCAATCCCAACACCCATGCTTTTGTCGCCTCCCCCGAGATGGTTATGACGTACGCCATCGCCGGACGGCTCGACTTTGATCCGCTGCATGATACACTCACCAACGACCAGGGCGAGGAAGTCCGTTTTGATGAACCCACTGGCATCGTCTTTCCTCCCAAAGGCTT
>DRPN01000036.1 GCA_011374625.1 Bacteroidota bacterium | reverse complement strand
TGTATAGGAAAATAACTGAGACTCAGGTTTTACAAGCTTTTAGCGCAGTAAAACCTGCTGGTTGAAGTAACTTAGCGGAGCGATCTCACGAGGCCATAAGGCCGTGTAATCCCGATAGCATAGGAACACTGTAAACAAGTTGAATAGTTATATAATGTTTTTACTTTTTTACCATTCGACTTTTTTATCCTGCATAGCTTTAGCGAAGGAGGATTGACCCTTTACCATCTCCCATTGAATATCAGGCTATATTTTTATAGGAAATACCAACTTTTAGGGATTGTATAGATCGAAAGTTTAAGATATTTTTGTTTTAGAAATTTGAGTGATAAAACACACTGATGAAACAGCGTATTACAATACAGAAAATTGCTTTGGTTTTTGTAGGAAGTATATTTTTACTTTCCTATGTAAACAAAGCACTGTTTACTCATACTCACATCCTGCCTGACGGACGGATTATTGTCCATGCTCATCCTTATCTTAAAAAGAAAACACACGATAAGAATCTCCCGGAACATTCGCATCATCATACCGCCAATCAATATTATTTCTTAAATCATCATTATACTTTCTATTCCGGGTTTCATTTCCTTCGGATCAATATGCCACATATATTCCGTGAATTGTTTTTCCAATTTTTCCGGATTACTGATATTTTCGGAGTAGTGATACAGGTTACAACACGTGACCCACCGTTATTATAGTTACATACCTGATTTAAATCCCTGTTTATTCTATAGGCTTTTATCCCGGATCATTGTTTATTGGTGTTTATACGGGATAACGATTATTCCTGTCCGGGTAAGACAGAAAATACAGGATATAATTTAACGTTTTTTACATTTTAATCAGAATAAGATTCAAATCTGCCTTAATCAGGCAGATCATCTTAAAATAGAATCAATGGAGAAAAAAAATGAAAAATTTATTTATCATAACTGTTATACTATTAGTCAGCATACAAGTTAAATCTCAGGAAAAAACAGATGCAATGTTATTTGGGGATGTAAAATGCAAAGGAGAACATATACCTTACGTAAATATAGTGGTAAAAGGGACAACCATTGGAACTATGACAGATAGGACCGGTCATTACAAATTAGCTAATTTACCTTTGGGAAAAGTTACTATCGTTGCTCATGCAATAGGTTATAAAACACAAGAGAACGTAATTGAGATGGAAGCAGGCAAGGAGACTATTTTACATATTCATTTAGAAGAAGACCCTTTAAAATTAGAACAGGTAGTTGTTACCGGTACCAGAACCAAACACTATGTAAAGGATGTTCCGATCAGAACAGAAGTAATTACAGCCAAAGCCATAGAAACAAGAAATGCAACTAACCTCTATCAGGCGTTGCAGGGAACGCCAGGAGTAAGAGTAGAAAAACAATGTCAGTTTTGTAATTTTTCCATGGTAAGAATGGAAGGATTAGGCTCCGAACATACTCAGGTATTAATTAACGGTCAGCCAATATATTCAGGTCTGGCAGCAGTATATGGGTTACAACAAATAGGCACAGCAGATATTGACAGAATAGAAGTTGTTAAAGGAGCAGGGTCTGCTCTATACGGAAGTAGTGCGGTTGCCGGGGCTATAAATATTATTACAAAGGAACCATCTTATGTACCATCAACAAAATTAAATTTGCAATTTGGCAATTATAATACGAAAAATTATAATATTTCGTCATCAATCAGGAACGAAAAAGGAAATATAGGATTAAATATATTTGCCCAGAAACTTGCCGGCGATGCAATTGATGAAACATCTGCCGGGATAACACTTGATGAAGTTAAGAAGAAAGACGGAATTTCTGACAGAGTTGCAACTAATCTTAATAATGCCGGATTTGGCTTATATCTTAATGATTTATTTTTTAAAAAGGATAAACTGATAATCAGAGGAAGATATATTTATGAAAACAGATATGGAGGAATAATGAAGGATGATTATTATAAGAATCCATTTACAGATATGACAGAACGTATCATTACAGACAGATATGAATCAGAACTTTCGTATAATAAAAAATTCAGGAATAATTCCGCTTTAAATTTTTCATTAGCTTCTGCAAATCACAACAGAAATGCAACCAATGATACGTATTTAGGCGATTATATGGCAACACATAATGACAGCACCCCTGATGTAAAAAATATGAGACCTTATCTTGCCACTGAAAATTCTCTGACATCAACATTAACTTATAAAATTAATATAGGGAATCATCAGATACTTATCGGTACACAGAATTATTTTGACAAACTCAAGGAATCAGGATTATATGTTGTTATTGATACCTCAAGTAATTATTTCGGTACTGGTTATAAATCAATAAGTAATAAATCTGCAAGAGAATTTGGTTTTTTTGTACAGGATGAATGGTCATTAAATGAAAAATTAACAATAGTCCCTGGTATAAGATTTGATACACATAAATCCGAAGAACAATATAAGGCAGACAGGCAGGTTTTTGCAACGTCGTTTTTCCCAAAAACAAAATTTAATGAAACGAGTATAAATCCCAGAATTGCAATAAAATATGAGATTTCTCCAAAAATTACTTTAAGAGCAAATACAGGAACCGGATTTCGTGCCCCTTATGGTTTTTCAGAAGATCTTCATTTATGTAGTGGTTCACCAAGAGTATGGAAATCGTCTGATTTAAAACCGGAAACATCTGTCAGTTATAATATATCTGCTGATTATTACGGAAGTAAAGTCAGATTAAGTGCAAATATTTTCAGAACAGATCTTAAAGATAAGATTGCCTTTACTGTTGCTAAACCTTATGTAAAAAATATCGGTTATGATTATCAATGGGAAAATGTTGATAATGCTGTTGTTCAGGGTGTTGAATTTTCTGTTATGACAAAATTTATCGAAACGCTGGAGATAAGTGCAAATTTTACTTATAATCATGGAGAATACAAGCACGCGCGTGAGGATTGGATAGGTACAGAATACGAAAAACAGAGTAAATATATTTCACGATTTCCGGTAACAACAGGGGATATTAGATTAGAATATGCTCCAAAAGACTGGAATTTTACAATAATGGGAGACTATCAGGGCAAAATGTATATTGATTACATAAATGAGGAAATTGATCCTGTTATTGGCGACCGGTCAAAAATTAAAGAAAGCAAACCTTATATGCTTTTTAATGCAAAGGTTTCAAAGAAAATCAAAAGCTTTAAATTATATGCAGGTATAGATAATATATTCAATTATATTCAGCCTGAAAAACATTTAGACGATGCAGCGTTTATGTATGCACCTGTATATGGTACTACATTCTATGGCGGAGTAACAATTGAAATTATACATTGACTTAAAAACGACCTGCCATGACAATCCAAAAAATACCCCTAAAGTTTTTCAATCATGTAGTGAGAACAAGATACTTCTTTGGCAGCATTGATTAAACTCATTATAATGCTTAATAAAAATACAGAAAAGGTTAGTTTATTCACTGCATTAAAACAGAACCATCCAGCAATGTTTGAAACAAAAACAGACGGTTATTTTTTGTTAAGTACCGGTTTTGGTACCAATATAAAATGGGCAAATCAAATGATTTTAATATCTGTTCAGGTAAATAATTTACTAAACGAAACTTATATAGATCATTTATCTTTACTTAAAGGAATAGGATATTTTAATATAGGCAGAAACATAAGTATTAACTTAAAAATACCATTCGGACTTAAATAACATCAAAATAAACGGATACCATATAATAATAAGAAACAAACATTTATTATTTTAAAATAAGCACCATGAAATATATATTTTTTTTATTTATCATCATCCTGTTTTTATATTCTTGTAAAAGTGATAAGATTGAGTATAAACCTATTGGATATTTCCATTCTGAATATACCATGAAAACCGGAGCTCCGAGACAAGGCGTTTTGGAACCCGAAACAAAAGGTCAAATCATTCTGTATGAAAAATATGTTGCAGGTCTGGATGTAATTGACGATTTTGAATATATCTGGGTTTTATACCATTTTAATAAAGCAAAAGGATGGGATGCTATTGTAAGACCTCCCGGCAGTCATCATGCTTTTGGTGTTTTTGCAACAAGAAGCCCACGCCGCCCCAATCCTATCGGACTTTCACTGATTAAAATTGATTCGATAAACCGGAATATTCTCTATGTTTCAGGAGTTGATATTTTTGATAATACTCCTTTACTGGATATTAAACCGTTTTTACCGTCAGTGGATTATGTTTACAGCAAAAAAAATAAAGATGCAGAAATATTCTTAGGCCATCACGATGAAGATTTTATTAATGATTCATTAGTAAAAGTATTTGTGACAGGAGAAAATAAATAAATAAATAAATAAGGAAAACAAGGAATTAAAAAAATAATAAATTTGTCAAAACATAACTAAAAGAAAGAAAAAAATGAAGAAAAATTTGCTTTTACTCACTTTAGCATTAGCAACTATTGGTATAATATCAGGTATGAATATTCCCCGGGAAGGTAAAGAGAACAAGAAAGGACAAATTGTGCAAAACGAAGGGAAAATCTTTACCTCTATTGCAAACAATCCAGCCATCTCTGTTCTTTATGACAATAATCCTTATAGGAAAGGATTAACTACTGCATGGGGATTTTCCTGTCTGATAAGGGGAACCGAAAAAAACATTCTTTTTGATACGGGCGGAGACGGTACAATATTGTTAGCAAACATGGGAAAGTCAGGCATTAATCCTAAAGAAATAGATTTGATTGTCCTTTCCCATATTCACGGTGATCATGTGGGAGGACTACATAGCATTCTTGAAAAGAATCATGATGTTGTTGTTTATTTACCTGAATCATTCCCGAAAAGTTTTAAAGATGGTGTGCATAAATACGGAGCAACAGTAGTTGAAGTCCGGGAACCTTTAAAGATTTGTAAAGGTGTTTATACGACCGGTGAGCTTGGGACATGGATAAAAGAGCAATCTCTTATTATTAATACGGGAAAAGGATTGATATTAATAACCGGATGCTCGCATCCCGGTATTATAAACATAGTGAATAAGGCTAAAGCATTGGTTAAGAGTGATGTGCTTTTAGTCATGGGAGGTTTCCATTTATTTGCCACAGGCAAAGACGAAATAGAAAAAATTATTTTAAGCTTCAGGAGATCAGGTGTGCGCTTTGTTGGTCCCTGCCATTGCTCGGGAGATAATGCAAGAGCTTTATTTAAAAAGGAATATGGCAATAATTATATAAATGTGGGCGTGGGAAGAGTAATAACTATGGATGATTTAAAATGAAAGTTACTATTGTTTATGATAACACGGTTTACAAAAAGGGACTTAAAGCTGACTGGGGTTTTTCCTGTGTTATAGAAGAAGAGAATACACCGACCATTCTTTTTGATACAGGGACTATTGGTTCCATACTTCTTTCGAACATGCAAAAACTTAATATCAACCCGGCTTCCATAGATGAGGTTTTCATTTCCCACGCCCATTTTGATCACATTGGCGGTTTACCTGATTTCCTGCAGGTGAACAAAGAGGTTACCGTTTATATTCCCTTTTCCTGTCCCGGGCTATCCGGAGCAAAAGAAGTAGTCAGCATTGAACAACCTTACCAAATTCATGAAAATGTCTTCTCTACCGGTGAGCTTGATGGTATAGAGCAAAGTATGGCGATAAGGACAGACAGGGGAATAGTGGTGATCGTGGGGTGTTCTCATCCACGGATGGAACATATTCTGGGAGCCGCTTCACAATTCGGAAAAGTCTATGCAATAATAGGCGGGTTACATGGTTTTAATAACTTTGATTTGTTTAAAGACATGAAATTGATCTGCCCTACTCATTGTACGCAATACAAAGAAAAAATAAAATCTTTATATCCTTCCCAATATGTTGTAGGGGGTGTTGGTAAAATAATCTTTCCCTGAAAAATAAGGAAACAGCGACTTTTTCTAATACGTTCGGTTCAATCTATCTTATATCATCCAGTTTTCTCTTTTATAATTACCATCCCAGAAAAGATATTCCAGTCGTGTTGCCATAATAAATGCCTCTATCATTTTATTTTTGACAGTTTCAGAAGCCCCGGCTGCTATTGTTTCAGTAATTTGGAGCATTATATCTGTTGAGGCAGCAAATTTACCCGTGGAATAAGCACGTATCCAGTCAATAAACGGATTGTCCTTTCCTGCAATATTGAGTATATGAGAACTGACTTCACGGTAGACCCAGAAACATGGCAAGAGGGCTGCCACACCCGTTTCAATATTTTGCAATGAACAGGTAGAAAGCAAATAACGGGTGTACATAAAGCAGGCAGGATTCTGCTCACGGGGAAGGTGTAAATTATATTTCTTAAAATAAGTATCATGCAGCGATCTTTCCACAATAATAGTATCAGCAGCAAATTGAGAAAACTGTAATATGTATTCTATATTACCTGATTTAGCAGAAAGAACAGATAAAGCACGCGCATAATCCACTAAGTATAATGAATCCTGTTCTATATAATATTTAAAAATATTTATGTCCAGCGTTCCCGTACCTAATTCTTTTATAAAAGGATGTTCCAGTATTTTTTTATATATGGGCTTTACCTGTTCCCAGAGGTTTTGTGTAAATGACATAATATTTTTTTTTTATGGTTATTTTAATTTTTTTGGGGCAAAAAAATGATTCACTGGACCGTGGCCATTACCTGTTTTATAATTTTTACCACGCTCAATAGCTGTATGAACATATACAATTCCTTTTTTTACGGCTTGTTCCAGTGATTCCCCTTTAGCCAGTAACGATGCGATGGCTGAGGAAAGTGTACAACCGGTTCCGTGGATATTATGGCTTTGGATTTTTTTATTCTCCATGATCAGAGGACAGGAATCTTTATTGGTTAAAAAGATATCAAAAAGTTTATTCCCCGGGAGATGTCCCCCTTTTACCAACACACTGCGGCTGCCATAGGAGAGTATTTTTTTGGCAGCCCTGATCATATCTTCCTGTGTTTTTACAGGCATCCCTGCAATAATGGCAGCTTCATCCAGGTTTGGAGTGATAACGGTGGCAAGGGGGAAAAGCTCCTTTATCATTACTTCAATGGTATCGTCCTCAATAAGTTTATCTCCGCTGGCTGCTACCATCACCGGATCAAGTATAATGAACGCAGGTTTATATTCTTTTAAAACATTTTTTACAGCTTCAATAATTTTTACTGAGTGAAGCATCCCAATTTTAACCGCATCTGTTCCTATATCAGATAATACGGCTTCAATTTGTTCTTTTACAATATCTACCGGAACAGGATGAATATTGCTTACCCCCAATGTGTTTTGTACGGTAACGGCTGTAATGGCTGAGGTACCATAACATCCCAGTGCTGAAATGGTTTTAAGATCAGCCTGTATTCCTGCCCCTCCTCCACTATCGGAACCGGCAATGGTCAATACTTTGGGATATGATTTTAATATCTTCATTATCTTTTGCTTGTTTATATTTCGCTACATATTTTTAAAATGATCAAAGCCATGTTTTTCTGTTGTTATCTTTCTTCCGTTAAGGTATAGTTCCAATTTGCCCGTATGGCCTGTGATCGTACCGATTTTATATAAAGGATGATGAAAAATCTTCAGATATGTTTCATTGATATTTTCGTATTTTAAAGGATCTACGGTTGTCATTAAACAATAATCTTCCCCGCCATTTAAGGCGATTTCCCAAATATTCCAGGAAAATTGTTGCTGTGCAAGATTTAGTTCTTTTGAAACAGGTAGTTTGTCCATTTCCAGTTGTGCCCCAACAAGAGAGCTTTCCATGATTCTGTGAATATCCGACTCTACTCCGTCCGAAATGTCTATCATGGCTCTTATCCCGTCTTGTTTAGAGAGCCATTGACCTTCTTTCAGATGAGGCCGGGGCATATGATGCTGACGAATAAAATATTTTGTAAGTTTTGTATATGGGACATTTTCAAGTAATACCTTCAAACCGGCGGCGGAGTCACCCAGATTTCCTGTTACACATACAATATCCCCTGGTTTCGCTGAACTACGTCTCTTAATGTAGTCTTTTTCAGCTTTCCCGATAACGGCAATGTTTATCACCAGATTATCCGGAGAACCCGTGGTATCTCCTCCTAATAAAAGAGTATGAGTCTTTCCGGAAAGAAATTTAAGGCCTTCAAAAAAACGATCAATGAATAAAAGATCAATTTTTGACGGAATTCCTATGGATAAAAATGCTCCGACAGGGGTCCCCCCCATAGCAGCAATATCACTGAGGTTTACGGATAATGATTTATATCCTAATTCATACGGTGTGATTTTATCAAGCAAAAAATGACGGTTTTCTATCAACATATCCGTAGTGACAAGCATATTTTCTTTATCATTAAATGGAAGGATAGCACAATCATCCCCTATTCCCGACATATTTTCCGACTGGACAGGAAAATATTCCGCTATACGTTTTATCAGTCCAAATTCCCCTAATTCTCTCAGTGTGGTCATGTTCATTATTTTTTGTATTGTAAGATAATATCTCTGATCTGTTTGGATGCCACTTCCGGATTTTCTGCCGAACAAATGGCTGAGACCACAGCCAGACCGTCGGCGCCGGCTTTTATAACGGAAGCTGCATTAGATTGATTTATGCCTCCGATAGCTACAAGTTTATGCCGGCTTTTTGCTCTGAGTTGTTTTAAGCCTTCAATGCCCCATTCACAGATAAGTTCCTGCTTTGTAGGTGTGGTAAATACGGGACTAACACCAAGATAATCCACATCCAAATGTTCAGCTTCCATGCCTTGTGCCATATTCTCTACCGACAGGCCGATAATCATATTCCGGGGGACAATCCTTTTTACATATTCCACAGGCATGTCACTCTGTCCGACATGCACCCCCTCGGCCCCTACAGCCAGTGCTATATCAACACGGTCATTGATGATCAAAGGAATATGGTATTTCTTTAAAAGATCATGTACCCGGTGTGCCTTTTCCAGGAATGTACGCGTATCCGCATTTTTTTCCCGTAATTGCACTATGGTAACCCCTCCCCTTACAGCCTGTTTTATTACTTCCAGAATATCCCTGCCTAAGGAAAACGATTCATCTGCTACTAAATATAAATCATACATGTTAATGTATTTTCTTTTCATTCTTTTACTATTTTTAAGATTCAAGATTCAAGAGCCAAGATTCAAAATTTTTCAATACTCATAGTTTGAAAATTTTATTGTTGTCAAGAACTCATCCTTGGAAATATTATATAATTTATCCAGGAAGTTCACCTGAAAACTGCCGGGTCCTTTTGATATTTTCGCTGCGAGTTCACCGGCTACGCCCATAAAAGCCATGGCGCTGAAGACAGCCTGGAACGTATCGGGTTCGACAGCCAGAAATGCACCTGCTATAGCAGTAGCCGTGCATCCCATTGCAGTCACCTTGGACATTATCGGATGTCCATTTAATATTTTTGCTTTTTTTTCTTTATTAATGATATAGTCTTCAGGACCACTGACAGATATTGTACATTCATACTTTTGGCTTAGGTATTGTGCTGCTTTCAGGGCTTCTTCGGCTGTGTTAGTACTATCTACACCTTTTGTCTGATGCGAGACAGATGCCAGTGAAAGGATTTCCGAAGCATTGGCACGGATAGCTGAAAATTTACCTGTTTCCAATAATTCAGCCAGCATCCGGTTACGGTAAGATGTTGCACCTGCCCCGACCGGATCAAGAATCACCGGTTTATTCAATAGACGGGCTTTTATTAATGCTTTCTTCATGGCAGCTACCCAATGCCTGCTTAAAGTGCCAATATTAATCACCAGCGCTCCCGAAATGGTCACCATACCTTCCACTTCTTCTTCGGCATGAGCCATTACCGGAGAAGCTCCCGAAGCCAAAAGAGCATTAGCCGTATTATTCATGGCCACATAATTCGTAATATTATGTACCAAGGGAGATGATTGTTTTACGTTTTCGATGTTTCTCCAGATATTTAGTTTTTCCATAATATTACACGTTAATAATTCAACATAAAAATGATCCGCGGGCAAAATAAAAATACACAGAGAGAGATTAACCGTATATTCCCTACGCCGGCATTATCCGGATCAGGTTCCATGGGTATTATCTCAGCCCTCTATATCTTCAGGACACCCCGGTAAAACTGTTACAAAGATAAGACTAAAATTATTCAATTAAAAAATATCCATATTTTAACCAGGTAGGATAAGAATGTTTTTCACATTTTAGTTTTTTAATTGTTGGTTTATAAAACATCAGAAATCAATATACACTAATATTCTTCACCCATGTAACGGGTTACTCACAGTAAAACTGTTTGTGAGCTCGCTGTGCTCCGTTCACTCTCACAGGGATTTTTTATATCATTTTCCTATGTGAATTATTGATTAATAAAATTCATGTTCGTTTCATCTTATTATCTTTGTCCCACGATAGACCGTCATGCAATATTACGACCCCATATGTGCCCTTTCCACCCCGTCCGGCAGCGGAGCCATCGCCTTGGTTCGTGCTTCCGGAGAAAGAGTCATTGAAAAATGTGCTTCGCTCATCCGTTTTTCCCAACCGGATAAAAACCTCCTGAAACAAAAAGCCGGCACATTGCACCTGGCCTCTTTTGAATCTGACGGTCAACAGCTTGACGAGGTGATGGTGGCTGTTTTCCGGACACCCCACTCCTACACCGGAGAAGACATGGTGGAAATATACTGCCATGGTTCGGTCTACATCCAGCAACAGATCCTGCTTGCACTTATCCACCGGGGTATCCGTACGGCACAACCGGGCGAATTTACTATGCGAGCTTTTATGAACGGTAAGATGGATCTGGCACAGGCCGAGAGCGTGGCTGATCTGATTGCTGCCGAAAGTGCTGCCGCTCATCGCATTGCTCTAAACCAACTGAAAGGAACGGTTTCAGATAAGATCAGGCAATTGCGGGGACGATTACTGGACTTTTCTTCCCTGATCGAACTGGAGCTTGACTTTGGCGAGGAAGATGTGGAATTTGCCGACCGCAGCCAACTACTCACCCTGGCCGGAGAAATACGCCAGACACTTCGTCAGCTGGCCGGTTCCTTCCGGCAGGGCCGGGCCATGAAAAACGGCATCCCTGTGACCATTGCCGGCGATCCTAATACGGGCAAATCCACCCTATTGAATGTGTTGCTGCAGGAAGAAAAAGCCATCGTTTCAGAGATCCCCGGTACCACACGTGATTTTATTGAAGATACCATCACCCTCGACGGTTACCTGTTCCGGTTCATTGACACAGCCGGCCTGCGGTCTTCCGAAGATGTTGTAGAAAAAAAAGGTATCGACCGCACGTGGCAAAAGATTCGCCAAGCCTACGTCATTATCCTGCTGGCCGACTGGCAAATGCCGGTTGAAAAAATAAAAACCCGGTTTGAAGAAATTAACTCAATGCTGGATAATGAAAACCAGTACCTGATACTGGTAATCAATAAAACCGACACAGCCGACCCGGAACAATTGCAGGAAATAAAAAAAAAGCTGCAATCCTTTGCCCCTGACCCGGTCTTCATCTCCGCCCTGAAAGAAACTCATCTGGAAGAGTTGAAAGCCCGACTGAAAGAGGTGATGCATATACAACCGCCCGGCGAACAGGAGGTAATCATCAGCAGCGTGCGGCACTATGAGGCCCTGATACAGGCCGAAGAGGCCATCAGGCGTGTCATCAACGGCTTGCAGGAAGGTCTGCCCAGCGATCTGGTCGCCCAGGACCTTCGCGAAGCTATCCACTATATGGGCGAGATTACCGGCGAAATCACCACTGATGAGATTTTGGAGAATATTTTTGCAAAGTTCTGTATCGGAAAATAAAGAGTCCTGATATGACGAAAAACTGAGATTTTCTATTCCCCCATTTGACGCATTTTCGAAACTTTAAGCCTGATTTTTAATCGTAGCACGATCCCCCCGGATTACGAATGCCTGCACTTGCCCTACGTTGATAAAGAATGCTTCGGTCAAGCATCTTTAATTGCCTGTTCATATTTCTCCTGGAGGGATTTAATTTTTTGAGCACTGGCACGGAGAGCATTGGTTTCCTCTTCATTCAAATGCAGGGGTAATGTATCCACCAGTTTTGTGCCCTTTATCAGATGAGGCATAGAGAGGCATACGTTCTGTACCCCGCAAATTTCTTTCAGCGGAGTGCTAATGGTCAGAATTGCCTTTTGGTTATGGGTAATCGCATTGATGATATGTGCCGCAGAGGCCCCGATACCATAATAAGTAGCCCCTTTTCCCCGAATAATTTTATACGCAGCATTACGAACCTGTTCGTCAATCTTATTTTTCGTTGCTTTATCAAAGGTCACGGAACGAAGATCAAAGAACTCGGCCAGGGGCAATCCGCCAATATCTACAATAGACCAAGTCAGCACTTCCGAGTCTCCGTGTTCTCCGATTACATAACCATGGACATGCTGGGGATCGACCTCCAGGTATTGCCCCAACAACAGACGGAAACGTGCCGTATCCAGTGTGGTTCCCGTTCCAATTACCTGGCTTTGCGATACTCCGGCCCGGGTAGCATATCGGGCAGCTATATATGTCATGATATCCACGGGATTTGTGGCAATAAGCAAAATGGCTTCAGGAGCATGTTGCAAAATGAGGGGTATAATCTGACTAAATATCCTGCTGTTTTTCCCAAGAAGTTCAATTCTCGTCTCCCCTGGTTTCTGATTTACTCCGGCAGCAATCACCACCACGACAGCATCACTGAGATCAGCATAATCCCCCTGCCGTACTACTATCGGATAGCTGAAGGGTATTGCATGCGAGAGATCCTCTGCTTCAGCCAAGGCACGTTCCCTGTTAATATCAATTAATACAATTTCCGAAGCTGCGTTGCGGAATAACAATGCATAAGCAATCGTTGAACCAACGAACCCGGTACCTACAATTCCTATTTTCATCATGTAAATGGTTATAATGTAAATGTTTATTCTTCATTATTAAGATTCATCAGGAATGAATTTTCAGATTGGAACGAAGATCATCCCTGTCACAGACTACCGTTTCAACTCATTAATAATATCCAGCAACCTGTTGACATGTTCCTATATCCACTCTTTTTCTTCTTTGTGCACTTTTTTCCTGATCTTCACAGCTGTCCCGTAAGCCAGTAGCTCGGCCGACCCCTGCATCACGGTCGAAGTCGTAAAACGCATGGCCACAATGGCATCGGCTCCCAGGCTTTCGGCGCTGCCAACCATCCGGTCGATGGCTTGTTCGCGCGATTCGGCCAGCATTTTGGTATACTCGGTAATCTCACCTCCTACCAGATTCCTCAATCCGGCCATAATGTCTTTCCCTACATGCCTGGCCCGGATGGTATTCCCTTTTACCAGCCCGAAGGTCTCTGTGATTTCATAATCAGCCAATTCATCCTGTGTAGTTATGATCATAACATTGGTTTTTAGAGATCCGCATTTTTTGAATAATAATCATCTTCTTTGTTTTTCAGGCGGTCTTTGACTACCTGGGCAAACAGCAAACCCAGGCCAATCAGCACAAGAAAGCCAATAAGTCCCCATGGCCAGGCTTCAATCATTCCGAAAGGGATAACACCAAGCCAGACGAGGGCAACCACACCCAGAAGAATATATCCCGCTTTTTCCATTAAGGAATTTTTGTATAAAGATAAGAAATTTGAATCTTATTATGATCAGAAAATCTATTTTCAGAATAATCCGAAAATATTGTATTTTGCATCTGTTTATCAAATACACCTATTTCCGTGGATACAGAAGTAACCATCATAGGGGCCGGGGTTGCGGGGTTGGCAATAGCGGCGGAGTTGTCACAGCATTATTCTCAGGTTTTTGTGATTGAGAGACATGAACATTTCGGAATGGAGACCAGCAGCCGCAACAGCGAGGTGATCCATTCGGGTATATACTACAGACCAGGAACTCTGAAAGCACGCCTGTGCAGGGAAGGCGCGGTATCGTAGATATTCACGGTCTGATGCAGTCACTGGAAAATGAATCAGTCAAGCGGGGAGTGGATTTTGCATACGGGTGCAAAGTAACTGGGATAAAGCAGGATCCCGGAAACCATGAATATCAGTATACTGGATACTGACGGTTCATCCTTTGATTTCACTTCCCGTTATGCTATTAACTCGGCCGGCCTGGAGGCTGAAAAGATTGCCCGTATGACAGGGATTGATGACCCACAATATAAAACCTGGTTCTGGAAAGGAGAATATTTTGCTTTGCTAAATGGGAAGCACAAACTTATAAACCGGTTGGTGTATCCTGTTCCCGAGCCCAACACCACAGGTTTAGGCATCCATACCACGCCCGATCTGGCAGGAAGACAAAAACTGGAACCCAATACCATTTTCCTGGAAGACGGCAAAATAGACTATTCTGTTGATCCTGCCCATGCTAAAGAATTCTATCAAAAAGCCAGCCGCTTTCTCCCTTTCCTTGAACCCGGCGACCTGGCCTCTGATCAGGCAGGGATCAGACCCAAACTACAAAAACCGGGCGATCCTGCGAGAGATTTTATCATCTTGGAAGAAGAGAAGAGAGGATTTCCCGGACTGGTAAACCTGATCGGCATTGAATCGCCCGGACTCACTGCAGCTTTGAGCATCGGAAACTATGTCCGCTCTCTGTTGAAAAAGTATGACTAATAATCGGGAATAATAGTATAAGCGTATCCTTCAAGCCCCAAGAATATTCTTCACCGCATCCAGAAAGTCAGTCTTATCAAAAGGTTTTTGAAAAGATTTTGTCGCTCCGAAATACTCAGCTGTTTTCAGGTAACTGCCTGCGGCAGAACGGCCCCCTCCTGAAATAGCCACGATCTTGCTTTCCGGTTTGAGCTGACGTATTTCCATGATGGTTTCCAGCCCTTCTTTTTCAGGCATAATAATATCAGTGATTACCAGGTCAAAAGTATCCTTTTCTATCATCCGCAATCCTTCGATCCCGTTTTCGACTCTTTCCACGGCATACCCCTCCCGCTCCAACATCAGCGATAACATTTCGCTGAACTCTTTATCGTCCTCTATAAGTAGAATCTTTTCCTTATCATCCATTGCGATCCTGATAATGCACTTGTCTTTTTATCTTTAAAAATCATTATTTTCTCATAAAAATACAACTTAACATACGCTGTATCTTAATTTTTTTTATGAAAGTATTCCCATGATATGTTAACGGGTCCCATGAATAGATGAATGAAAAACTAGGCAAGTGGCAGATATACCCAAAATGATGTTCCCATGCCCGGTTGACTTTCAATATGAACCGCTCCGTCATGGTTCTTAATAATCCCATGAACCACCGACAATCCCATTCCCGATCCTTTGCCTACCGGTTTGGTAGTAAAAAAAGGTTCGAAAATTTTATCCAGCACATCCTTTTCCATTCCCATCCCGTTATCCTGAAATAGTATTTGCAGATAACGGCCCGGAATAAGATCAGGAACTTTTTGTCGAAGCTTTTGATCCGCTAAAACGCTCTTAATTTTGATTTTTAACCGCCCGTCATTTTCTTTGTTTTCCAAAGCATACACCGCATTACTGACAAGGTTCAGGAAAACCTGACGCAGTTGCACCGGATCGGCGAGAATATTTGGCACTTTATGGTCCTGCTCAAAATCCACTGTGATCTTTTTAGGGATCTGAGGTGCCAGTAAGTCCAGACTTTCCTGCAGAATTTTGACAGGGTTGATTTTTTCTTTGTTGAGCTCAACTCCCCTGTTAAATGTAAGAAGCTGTTGTATGATTTCCTGAGCTTTCATCCCGGAAGTTTTAATCTTTTTAAGATACCTGTATTCCCGGGATCTCTTGTCAGCTTCCTCCATCACCATATCATTATAACCCATCATGGTAGCCAGAATATTGTTAAAGTCATGTGCCAGTCCGCCGGCAAAACGCCCGATCATTTCAAGTTTCTGAGATCGTTGCATATAGCGTTCCAGAGCCAGTTCCTGCGATACATCACGTATAACGGTCACAAAATGCATGACTTCATCCTGCTTATTTTTGATAGGAGAAATATGGTATCGCGCAGGAATGACTTCATCGTTCTTATTTCTGACCGGAAGCAGCCCCGTCCACACTTTCCCAGTCAGTACCGTGTCCCATATTTTTTGATAGACAGAAACATCCACATCCGGATTTCTCAAACTCTTGATATTTATTCCAATCACTTCTTTTCGTTCTCTTCCTGTCGTTTTAACAAAAGCTTCATTCACGTAAAGGATTTTCCCGGTTTTATCGGAAATGATCAGTACCTCATTCATATGCTCAATGGCCGTATAGAGTAGCTGATTTTCATCTTCGTTCATCTTTTTCAGGATGATCATATTGGTTTGTTCCATCAAACGGGATATATCGGCCAGGATATCATTCTCCAGAACATTGTTACTAAACAGCAGGATCGCACCGAACAGCGTTTTTTCCTTCACAATGGGATAAGAGATCACCGAACATATATCAAAAATCTTTGCAATCTCATTCCCACTGATCTTACGTCCCAGATATTCAAAGTATTTTTCAATACCATAATACAACCTTTTCGTATCGGAAATCAAAAAGGGTGACATTTTATTTATTACCTCCCGAAGAAACAGGCTGCTTTTTGTTGTTAAAAACAAATTTTCCAGCCGGTTTCCGACATAAGGTTCTGCACGCAATATTTGTTTTTCAGCAAATGACCAGTAAACAGGCTTTACCCCTCCGGTGTTTTCATTGGACGAATCTTTCAGGAATATCAAAACATTCTGAACAGGAAAAATCGTCTTCAACGATTTATACATCATCTCCAGAATATACTGTAAGGGTTTTCCTTTGTTCAGTGCGAGATTCATCCGGTTGATCAGGTTAAGTTCTCTGCTCTGCATCAGGATTTTCTCTTCCGCTTTTTTTCGGTCCGTTATATTGACCAGGGTCGTCACAAGATGTTTTAATGTCCCATCCTCATTTCTAATGGCCGTAATCCCTGTTTGCGTCCAGACAATGGAACCGTCTTTGCGCAAATACCTTTTTTCACCCGTGTAACTCTCTTTTTTTCCTTCCCGCAATTGTAAAAACAGCTCCCCGACCTTTTTTTTATCCTCTTCCGGAATCAATTGGAAGCAATTTAATTTTTTTAACTCTCTTTGGCTGTATCCGAACAGTCTGGTCCAGGATTTGTTGGAATCGATAAAATTTCCGTTACCGGTAAGCAGCGACATCGCGTAGAAACTTTCAGAGAAGATGGTTCTGAACCTGTTTTCACTTTCCCGGAGAGCATTCTCTGCCTCCACCAGACCTGTAACATCCTGAATCACCCCGTGCCAGAATGAGTGCGTCCCCTTTTTTCCTTTCAGCACCCCGCTGGATTTAATATATTTTACAGAACCATCAGCCGATAACAGCCGGAATTGATCTTCACATTTCCTGCATTCCCGGGTGGCATTCACGATTTTATGAATCACTCTTTGTCTGTCTTCAGGATGAATATGCCGGAGGAGAAGCCTTAAGGAAGGCATATCACGGGAAGGATCCAGTCCCAGAATATGGAATACTTCCTCAGACCAGCGTGTTTTACCGGAAGAAATGTCCCAGCTCCAGTCACCCAGACGGGCAATACGTTGTGCTTCCCGCAGACTTTCTTCACTCTCTTCCAGTTTTATCCGGTTCTTTTTTTCTTCGTCGATATCCCTTATAACAGCCTGAATGAAAAACTTATCGTCTAACGGCAAACGATTCAATTTAACTTGAGTATAAAAAGGTTTACCCGCCAGGGTACTGTGCATCCACTCAAATGTCTGGGCTTTCCCCTTCAATACCTTTTCGATATATTTTCTTGCCAGTTCAGCTGAAGGTGTTCCATCAGGCTGTACAGGAGGGGAAAAATCCAAAGGTGTTTTGCCTAACATCTCCTTTTTCCTGGCTCCAAACATCTTCAGGGTAGCCGCATTGCAGTCCAGCAAAGTATACCGGTCCATGATAAGAATGGCATCCTGGGCTGTCTCAAAAAGTAAACGAATCTTTTCAGACTGTTCTTTATACTGTCTCTCTTCCTTATCATGCTTGAGAATCATTGATATCTGATTTGCCAAACGGTTTATCCGCTCAATCTCCTGCGTGCTGAACGGCACAAACCGGGATACCAACATGATTCCGAGCTTCTCGGAACGGTATCTGAGAGGAACCACCAGCACTGCTTTTACCGGAAAGTTCTCCCTGAAACCCTGAATATTTTTTTTTACCTGCGGGGAATGGTTACCTACTTCATAAATAATTTTGCGTATATCCTCTTCACTAGTAACATGAACGGTATTATAACTTTTGAGGATATTATACAGAAAGCTTCTATTATCAAAACCCTTCGATAATCTCTTTACATCCAGTCCCAGGACATTCTTTACCCTGGAATAATCCTTATCCCGGATACCAAACCATACCTGCCTGAGAAGAAGCATCTTATCATCATGGAAGTAAATATTCCAGATAAAAGTCTGAAACAAGTCCAATAGATTTTCCGTGAGTGTTTTTGCAATATGCTCCAGAGGCATCCTATCATTACTCATCCGGTTGATGATATTCAACAGATTAATATCTTCGTTATGCTTCCTGATCTGTTCTTTGGCTTCTTCCTCGGAGGTAATATCCTTTGAACTCACCACTACATAGTCCACTTCTCCTGCTTCGTTCACGTGCGGGCGGAACATTACCTCAAAAAAACGCTTTCCCTTGGCCGGAACTTCAAACCAGGCCCTGTAATGAATATCCTTTTTTGAAAAACTTTGATCGAGATAAGGTTTGATCACCCTGTTAAAGGTCTGCTCACCCCATAGTTTTACCGGCGTACTTCCGATAAGCTGATGCTTCTTTATTTTATGGGCCCTGGAAAAGGCATCATTGATAGCCAGATAGGTATAATTCCTGCCTATCATGGACAGATAAGAGTCTGAAACATCCAATAAAAACTCATATTGTCTCAGGACTTCTTTTTCCGTAACTTCCGGTACGGATTTCTTTTCCCATATATTGCTGATCACTTCATACAACGAATCCAATTGTGACCTCTCTATATAATTGACGGTTCCTGTTGAGCCTCTGATAAGGGCAACATCATCAGTATTTAACCCATCCCCTACACAGATTACAGGCAAGTCGGGAAAAGTATCCCGGATTTCTTTGAGGACAGGAAGTATCTCTCCCACCTTATTTCCGGAGAAAGCAAGAAAGACCTGTCCGGAAACATCTTCCGAATAAATTTTTTTCAACCCTTCCAGTGAACGGATATCAATCAGTTGCAGCTCGGCATGTTTTTCGAAAGAACGTACAATCTTTTTTTTATCCGGGGCATGAACATTATAACAATAAACAATATATTCCATTTGTTCCGGGAAACCTGTTTCAGCTATGAAGATAAGGATTTCTTTCCGGATAACTGTTTTTTCGGGCTTTGGAATTTATGATTTTTTTTCAACATTCATTTGTCTGGAAAGGCGATCGACGTCCTTCTTAAGCCGGGCTACCATGGAAAGAAGATGATTTTCAGGGATTGCCGGCTCGGGTAATTCGGAGCTGATATAATGCACAAATTTCCATACTTCCCTGATATCCTGTACATGAATATCATAAGGCTCATACACAGGATTGAGGGAATAGAGCCGGAGCTTGTGTTCTTTTTCCAGCAAATTCTCCGCAATTTTAAACACGATCCCTCCCTCCAGGGTGAAAACGATATAGGCCTGGCCTGTTACAATCGTTCGCCAGTCCTGTACATATTCGCCGGTCACCCACGATCCGTCCGGTATGGGCAGCATGGAATCCCCCGAAATCTGAAAAGTCCGGTATTTCCGCTCAGGAGAGAGAAACGGCAGGTTAAATACGGGAAGTTGACTGATATATTCAGGATCTGCATAACCGGTCTGGTAGCCCGCCTTGGCTTTTTCCGGCACCAGCTCAATATTCTCCTTATTATTACGGTCAACTGTGGAAGCCAGCACCCGCAGTTTGCTCCCACGTGTATAAACATCCGCCCCCCGCTCCAACTGTGAAAGCTGGCTCTCCGACAACGCCTGTAAATCCACCTTCAACAAGGTATCCACCGCTATTCCGTAATAATCGGAAAAAGACATCAGAATATCCATACCGGGCTCTGCCACCCGATTCTCATACCCACTCAGCGTCGGTCGTTTCATCCCCAGAGCAAAAGCTACGTCATCCTGCGTACGACCTTTTCGTTTACGCAGAAACTTGATGTTTGAACTGAAATAATTTTTCATTTGTTTCATTTTTTTCTCCGGATTTTTGGTTGTATTTATTATTTTGATTATATTATAATCGTATTTTTGATCAATTTCTAATCAAAAATAAAACGGATTTATGAAAAAAAAAAATTTTTAAAAGAATTTTTGGAATAATGGAGTCTAATAAACGATCTCACGAAACGAAGCGGGGACGATTGGAACAAGGCCGGCAGATCGTCCATCTCGATCTGGATTCGTTTTTTGTGTCGGTGGAGCGTCTGCGGGACAGCCGGTTGCAGGGCAAGCCGGTCATTGTAGGCGGGATGTCCGAGCGAGGGGTGGTGGCCAGTTGCAGCTATGAAGCCCGTCACTACGGCGTCCATTCGGCCATGCCGGTACGGATGGCCCGGCAGCTATGTCCGGAAGCTGTGGTCGTCCGGGGCGACATGGAGCTTTACAGTCACTATTCCCACATGGTCACAGAGATCATTGCCGAAGAGGCTCCGGTATATGAAAAAAGTTCCATTGACGAACATTACCTGGATGTGACAGGTATGGATCGTTTTTTTGGCACCCTGAAATGGAGCCGGGAATTGAAGAAAAGGATCGTTCGGGAGACCGGCCTTCCCATCTCTTTCGGTCTCTCCGTCAACAAAACCGTCTCAAAAATCGCCACCGGCGAGGCCAAACCCAACGGAGAGCTGATGATCCCGGCCGGGGGTGTCACTCCTTTTCTGGCACCCCTCTCCATCCGGAAAATCCCCATGATCGGCAATAAGACCTACCGGCTGCTCCGCTCTATGGGCATATCTACCATCGGCACTCTGCAGCAAATCCCTCCGGAAATGCTGGAGAAAGTACTGGGGAAAAATGGTCTCACCCTCTGGAAAAAAGCCCGGGGCATCGACAACAGCCCGGTGATGGATGAATACAGGAAAAAATCCGTCGGAACCGAACGCACCTTTGACCGTGATGCCACAGATGCCCGCTTTTTGGTGCAGGTACTGGCCGGAATGGTCGAAAAAACGGCCTGGGAACTACGGAAACAAGGAAAGATGACTTCCTGCGTCACGGTGAAGATCCGGTACTCGGATTTTAAGACATACACCCTGCAGAAACGAATCCCATACACTTCCTTCGACCATATCCTGCTGGATACAGCCAAAGAGCTGTTTCATAAACTGTACCGGCGCAGGATACTCGTACGGCTTATCGGAGTACGTTTCACCCATTTGGTACAAGGCGTCCCTCAACTGAATCTGTTCGAAGATACCTCCGAAATGATCCGCCTTTATCTGGCCATAGACCGAATAAGAAAAAAGTATGGATTCAAAGCAGTGGGAAAAACAATGGGAAGGATGAATTAAAATTAGTGGACTTCGCCCGTCCGTCCGGTGTCGACCGGGGAGACCCGTATCTGACCAGAATCATCCGGTCGGATCCGCGGAATCAGCAACTTGTACCCGTCCGTCCGCCTGCTTGCCCGTGCCGGTATGGAGGGGAACGAAGTAATGATCTAATTACGTTCGCATTTTAACCTCATGCTCCATGTACCTGAATATTCGCTCATACTATAGTCTCCGTTACGGCACCCTGCCGGTAGAGAAGATTGCAGAAATGGCTGCCGTCTACGGCATCCCTGTGCTACCCCTCACCGACATCAACACCACCATGGGGGTTTTTGAATTTGTCAGGGCTTGCCGGAAGCATCATATTCAACCTGTGGCAGGAGCAGATATTTTCAATGGCGGCCGTCATCTCTACACGACCCTGGTCCGGAATATCACCGGATTCCGCGAATTAAACGAATTCCTCACCCGCCACAACCTCTCCAACACTCCTTTTCCCGCACATCCTCCTGAATTCAGGCATATATTCATCATCTATCCTCCGGAAAATATTCCGGACCGGCCACTGGAACTTCATGAATACCTGGGCATCCGTCTTTCCATGCGGCAAAAGCGATTCCTGCCCCTGACATCTTCCAGAACCGTCCTGCTGCAACCTGTCACGTTTGCTGATAAAGAGGAATACCTGATTCACAAGCACCTGCGGGCCATTCACCACAATACCCTGTTGTCTTCTCTCCATCCCGGACAATATGCCTCTCCGGATGAGATATTCCTTCCTCCCCGGGAACTATACAAAATCATGCAGGACCATCCCCGTATTCTTGCCAACACCAGAACCTTGCTGGAAAGTTGCACTTTCGACTTTGATTTTAAGACCTCCAAAAACAAAAAAACCTTTACCGGCAACGTGCAGGATGATATGCTGCTGCTCCGTAAACTGGCATACGACGGCATGCAATACCGTTACGGAAAAAACTGCCGGGAAGCAGAAAAAAGGATCCTTCACGAACTGGAGATCATCGGCAAAATGGGATTCGCTGCTTATTTCCTGATCACCTGGGACATTATCCGCTATGCTATGAATCGGGGTTTCTATCATGTGGGCCGGGGAAGCGGTGCTAATTCTGTCATAGCTTATTGTCTGAGAATTACGGATGTTGATCCTATTGAGTTAAACCTTTACTTTGAGCGGTTTATCAACCCGAAGCGCACCAGTCCGCCGGATTTTGATATTGATTTTTCATGGAAGGAACGGAACGAGGTGCTGGATTACATTTTCAAACGGTATGGCCGGAAGCATACGGCCTTGCTGGGAGCTGTTTCCACATTTAAAGGGAAATCGATCCTGCGTGAGCTGGGAAAAGTATATGGTTTGCCCAAATCAGAAACAGACCGTCTGATTCGTGATCCTGCCGCTTTCCGGGAGCGGGATGATATCACCCGGGCTATTTTTGCTGTAGGCAGCAGGATCAAAGACTTTCCCAATCTGCGTACTATCCATGCCGGCGGGGTGCTGATCTCAGAAGAGCCTATCACCTCCTATACCGCCCTGGATCTGCCCCCAAAAGGGTTCCCAACCACACAATGGGACATGTATACGGCCGAAAATATCGGCTTTGAGAAACTTGACATCCTCAGCCAGCGGGGAATCGGACACATCAGGGAATGTGCAGAGATCGTGCGCAGCAACCGGGGGATAACCGAGGATATCCATGCTGTCAGCCGTTTTAAGAAAGACCCGCTGGTACGGAGTTTCCTGCGAAAGGGTGAAACCCTCGGATGTTTTTATATCGAAAGTCCGGCGATGCGGGGTCTGTTGAAAAAGATCCAATGCGATACCTACCCTGCCCTGGTAGCTGCCAGCTCAATCATACGTCCGGGAGTTGCCCGCTCCGGCATGATGAGGGAATATATCCGGCGTTTTCATAATCCCCACGGATTCAAATACCTGCATCCCGTGATGAAAGAACAACTGAAGGAAACCTATGGGATTATGGTGTATCAGGAGGATGTGCTGAAGGTGTGTCATCACTTTGCCGGTCTCGACCTGGTCGATGCCGATGTATTGCGGCGGGCTATGAGCGGAAAATTCCGCTCGCGGGAAGAGATGAACAAGATCGTGGACAAGTTCTTCGACAACTGCCGGACCCGCGGGTATCCCGACGACCTGACCAGAGAAGTATGGCGGCAGATCGAGTCTTTTGCCGGGTACTCCTTCTCCAAAGCTCACTCGGCCTCCTATGCTGTAGAAAGTTTCCAGAGCCTCTATCTGAAAGCCCATTACCCCCTGGAGTTTATGGTGGGGGTAATCAATAACTTCGGGGGGTTTTATCCCTTGTGGGTATATGTCAACGAAGCCCGGCGCTATGGCGGAAACATCCAGCTTCCCTGCGTTAACCACAGCCATTACAAAACATCCATCTCCGGTAAAACTCTCTATCTCGGCTTTATCCATATCAAAAACCTGGTCTCGGAGCTGGCCCGCCGGATTACCCGGGAACGCGAAAAAAACGGACCTTACCGTCATCTTCCCGACTTCTATGAACGTCTCACTCCCGGACCGGAACAATTGCAAATTCTAATCCGTAGCGGTGCATTCCGTTTTACCGGAAAATCACGTAAACAACTTTTGTGGGAAGCCTACATGCTCTCCGGGAAAAAGAAAGAAAACATCTCTCCTCTCCGCACCCTTTTCCCCATGTCCCACAAGGATTTTCATCTACCTGCCCTGGATGACAACAATCTGGAAAAAGCGTATGACGAAATGGAACTGCTGGGTTTCCCGGTAACCCTCTCCTGGTTCGATATGCTGAGAACCAACTTCCGGGGAGAAATACAAGCACACGATATGCTTCGCCATGTTGGAAGAAAAGTGAGGATGGCAGGTCTCCTGGTAAATATAAAATATGTGCACACCCTCCGGAATGAATGGATGCACTTTGCCGCCTGGCTGGATGCACAAGGAAACTTTTTCGATACGGTACATTTCCCAAAAATGCTGAAAGAATATCCTTTCAGAGGAAACGGGATCTATCTGCTACTTGGAAAAGTCATCACAGAAGCCGATTTTCCCAGCCTCAAGGTAGAAAAGATGGCCAGACTGCCGTTCAGGAAGGATGAACGATGAAAGAATACATGCCAAAGGTATCCTTTCGGGAAAATGTGAATTGAAATCAGCAATCTTCGCCGTCCTTCGGACTGCCCATACCGACATGGACGGGAACGAAGTCATTCGTGCAGGAACGGATATTTATCCGGGAGGAGCTGCGAAACTAACGGAAATGAAGTGGTCATTCGGGATGACATGAACGTTGGCAGCTATATCTCTTTTTTTATTACTTTTATAACTTTTATTTCCATTTTAAAAACAGTAACCTGAAATATAAAATATAATGAAGAAACTTCTTTATTTACTGCATGTTATATTTGCATTGCTTGTTCTGCTGGCAGGATGTCAGCGCGGACCGAAGATCGATCAACCTGAGATCACCACACAGGAGCTGTCGAAACATATCTATTTTCTGGCCTCCGATTCCCTGAAAGGGAGATATCCCGGAACCCCGGAAGCAGATGTGGCAGCAGCCTATATCCGTGATCATTTCAAAAAAGACGGTCTCACTCTGCTGGGAGATAACGGGTTTGATTATTTTGAAGTAACCGTAAATGTCAAAGCAGGACCTAACAACTTCCTGAAGATCAATGGGCAATCTCTTGATAGGACAAACTTCACCCCCATGTCTTTTTCAGCCAGCGACTCAGCTACCGGAGAGGTGGTTTTTGCCGGATACGGGTTTGAAATCAGTGAAGACAGTCTGAAATGGAATGACTATGCCGGGTTGAATGTGAAAGGAAAGTGGGTACTTGTATTGCGGGGAGATCCCGAACCCGATGACCTTAGGAGTCCTTTTGCCAAATATAGTAAAGACCGTGACAAAGCTATGACTGCTATGGATAAAGGAGCTTCCGGCATACTGTTTGTCTCAGGCCCCTCTTTTGATGCCCGGGATGAATTGGACAAGCTGCGGAAAAATGTGCTTCCCGTTTCTATCCCCGCCTTTCAGATCACAAGGAAAACCGCCGATACTATGCTGAAAGGTCCCGGAAAAAAGACAGCACAACTGGAACATACTTTGATGAAATCACGGATGCCGGCCAGTTTCGCCCTTCCGGGAACCCATGTTAACGGACAGGCCGAAATTCTGGAAGAAAAAGTCAGAACCTGTAATGTTGTCGCCAAACTGGAAGGAACTGACCCGATCCTAAAAGACCAATATATCGTCATCGGAGGCCACTATGACCATCTGGGGATGGGAGGTCCCAATACCGGTTCGAGAAGACCGGATACGACTGCCATTCATTACGGGGCCGATGACAATGCTTCCGGCACAGCTTCCGTGATCGAACTGGCAGAAAAGTTTGCCCCCCTGCGCGATTCCATACGACGGAGTATTATTTTCGTGGCTTTCGGAGCTGAAGAAATGGGACTGCTCGGATCAAAACATCTTGTAAACAGCAATATTATCGATCTGAAACAAGTAGATGCCATGATCAACATTGATATGGTAGGACGGTTGAAATCAAGCGGTAAACTGGAAATCGGAGGTACCGGCACTTCCCCCATCAGCGACAGTCTGCTAAAGGCTACTCCGGGAGCAAACCTGTTCAAGCTGGCCATGTCTCCCGAAGGATACGGACCTTCCGATCATGCCTCTTTTTACGGGAAGGAAATCCCCGTCTTCTTTTTCTCTACCGGATCACACCTGGATTACCACACACCTTTTGACACTCCTGACAAAATTAATTACGAAGGCCTGAAAAAAGTGGATGAATATATCTTTAATCTGGCCTATGAGCTCGCAAATATGAATCAGAGACTTACTTTCAGGATGGCCGGTCCTAAGGAAGGCTCCGGTATGAGACGCAGAGGATTCAAGGTAACACTAGGCATTATGCCTGATTATGCCGGTGAAGAAAAAAGAGGACTCCGTGTTGATCTTGTTATTCCCGGCCGTCCGGCAGCCCTGGCAGGTATGAAAAACGGGGATATCATCACTGCTGTCAACGGACAGAAAGTTAAAAACATCTATGACTATATGTATAGGCTGGTTAAACTTCATCATGGGGAAACAATCACCGTGGAAATTATACGAAACGGGGAGAAAAAGGTGTTGTTGGTACAGCTGTAGAAACAAATTGAAAGTTTTTCGGTGAAGTTTGAATGATAGGACAAATCTAATAACTGCACGTATGAAAAAAGTAGTACTCTGGAGTCTGGCTATTGTCATTACCCTTAGCGCAGCATACTATCAGCGCAAAACAGGTCCCACCTACCCCAAGCAAATAAATGTAACGCTAGGCGGCAAAGCATATATCTTTCATTTGTTACGCAGTCATGGCGGGAGTGATGATATGCCCGTAACCCTGATAATACCGGACAACAGGGTTACGGGATATGTGGTGTACAAAAGATTCCCCACTGCAGAACCCTGGGATACCACCCCAATGACCAGGCAGGGAGATACACTGTCGGCTTTGTTGCCGCATCAGCCGCCCGCCGGAAAACTGGCCTACCGCATCCTTCTCAAGACCCCGAATGAAGATATAGCAATCCCTGCCGGAGATCCTGTGGTTGCCCGCTTTAAAGGAAGTGTACCTGCCGGGATTCTGATCCCTCACATTCTCTTTATGTTTACCGCGATGCTGTTATCCACCCTGACCGGTCTGATGGCCATCTGGAAAATAGGGGCTTATAAAAAATATGCCTGGACTACTTTGATCCTCCTGCTCATTGGCGGAGGAATACTGGGACCGCTGGTTCAACTGCATGCTTTCGGCGCCTACTGGACGGGGATTCCTTTCGGTTGGGACCTGACCGACAATAAGACTCTGATTGCTATTGTCTTTTGGCTTTTTGCATGCCTTTCCATCCGGAAAAAAGACAGATACTGGACCGTGGTGCTCGCTGCCATCGTTCTGATCCTGGTCTATTCCGTTCCCCACAGTATGTTCGGGTCACAATACGACTATAATACGGGAGATGTCATTCAGGGAGTTATCATGCTTCCTTTCCTGGGATGGAACATGCTCCGGAAATAAAACAATATCTACGTAGGCGCCTACGTAGGTAATATTTATTAGAACTCCATATATATATATATATATATTAAATAACAAAGTCTCTCCGTTGAGAGCCTTTGTTATTTTTACAAAAGTTTTTTAAAAACTAT
>DRPN01000013.1 GCA_011374625.1 Bacteroidota bacterium | reverse complement strand
GGGAGCCTGGAACCAACCGGGACGTGGAAAGATACCATATGCCTGGGAGGTAACTATGAACTGGTCGTGGATAGCCCCAGCCATGCTTAAGTACTTCTATTCACAGGCAACACCGAATGATTATTTTATAGGCTCGCTCTCGGGACCCGGATACATTGATCCTAAAGCTGTTCCTGAAAACATCCTGCCTGTCATGATTGATTCAGCCAGTGCTTTGATGAAATATCTCGACCTGAACGCCTTCGAAATCATGGACTATTCGGAAGGGTCCACCATCGAGGGGAATACGGATCTCCCACAAAAGATTATCAATCAATATTACAACCACATGCCGGACGTTATCGGGTTTATCAACGGGTATGCCCCTTCTTATACTTTTACGGTAAAAAACAAGATTCCTTTGGTTTCCTTTGATTACTATCTTTCCCCCGACCGCACGGAAGAAGAAATCCTTGCCGATCTTAAAGAACTGGCAAAGATAAATCCACAAAGACCTTATTTTCTGTTACTTCATGTCCGTCAATGGAATAACATAGATAAGGTTATCCATATCCTCAATGGTTTGAATAAAGAATTTGAAGTAATTCCTTTAGATCGATTTTTAAAATTGGCAGGAGAAAAACCCACTTTTCAGGAACACTACCTTGACAAGAAAAAATCCGTTACTGCAAAAGCAAATAAGCTCAATAGACAAAACGGTTGATGAAAAGCTCTATTATCGTTGGTATTATTAGCTTTAGAGCAATTAAAAGTTATGAATAAAAAAATGCATTTATTGCGTAATCTGGGTTTAGTATTTTGTTAAATAACCGAAAGCACCTCTTCCATTTTCATTAACCGGGATCCCTTCAAAAGAATCATATAATTTCTCAAAGCGTTCTTTTTTAGATAATCAATAAGATCCCTTGTGGTTTTGAATCCCAAATATTTATAATGTCCCGATAATCTGGAAAACATTTCTCCTGCTAAAAATACATTCTCAGGAGAAAAATCCTTATTGCGAACCAGTTGTAATATTTTCTCATGTTCGACCTCGGATTGTTCCCCCAATTCAGCCATATCCCCAAGTATCAATGCTTTCTTCTCAGCCGGTTGTTTTGCAAATTCCTCAATAGCATATCTCATACTTGTCGGATTGGCATTGTAAGCATCCAGAATCACTGTATTTTTACCAGTCTGTTTGATCTGCGACCTCATATTTTCCGGGACATAATCATTTACTGCATCTAAAATCATATCATCTTCAACACCAAAATAAGCTCCAACAGTAATTGCTGCCATTACATTCTCAAAATTATACATTCCATACAATTGCGTTTTCACTCTTTTGTCTCCCGTTGTTTTCTTCCACAAAAAAGACAAATAAGGATTCATCCGAGGATCGGCAAACAGGTAATCAGGCTGGCCATTAGTTCCATATGAAACTAAATTATCAGATGGCAATAATTTATCTTTTAAAATCGCATCATTCTGGTGAAAGAAAATAGTTCCCCCATTTTTCCTAAGGTAATAATATAAAGCGGTTTTGGTTTTAATGATTTGTTTAACTGATACGAATCCTTCTAAATGGGCTTTTCCGATATTGGTAATAATCCCATATGTAGGATCAGCAATCTTGCAAAGTTCTGCGATTTCTCCCGGGTGATTTGCTCCCATTTCCAACACCACGATCTCAGCATCCGACCTGACCTTCAATATTGAGAGAGGCAGTCCAATGTGGTTATTCAGATTTCCGATAGTACCTGCCACATGATACTTGCGGGAAAGAATCCGCATGATTAATTCCTTCGTTGTCGTTTTCCCGTTTGATCCGGTAATGGCAAGCACAGGGACATTCAAATGCTTCCGGTGTTCTTTTGCAATACCCTGCAAGGTTTTCAGGGTATCTTTTACAAGAATATAACCAGAGCCCCTTACCACTTTCGGATCATCAACGATTGCATAAGCACAACCTTTCCTTAAAGCATCTTCTGCATACCGGTTTCCGTCTGTACGTGTACCTCTTAATGCAAAAAAAAGTCCTCCTGACGGGCAAACCCTGGAATCAATGGTAACTTCAGGATGATCTTTGTATATTTTATATAACTCTTTTATATCCATGAGAATAAAAAAAGCCTCATATAACATGAGGCTTATAATTTTTTATATTCATAAGTCATCAGAAACCGGCAGGACTACCTACTCTTGTCATGGCACAACGAAAACCGATATCGGCCCGTGCACTTTTTTCATCCAGAAATCTACGGGTCGAAGGGATCAACCAATAAGCTCTGTCCATCCATGAGCCTCCCTTGTAAACCCGGGCATTATCATTAACCAAGGTAGTAAAATCCCCATTTTGCACATCCTGTGCATACATTCTCTGGGTTCCTTTTATATCTTCACCTTTCCAATCAGTAGCAATACTGGATTTCAGATCTCCGTCTTTATAATTTCTGTAATCAGCCTTCTGGAAATTATACCTGTTCGCAACTTCTTCAGGTGTAATCTCTCTGTAACGCAAGTGTCCGAGGCTGTCTTTTTCCGCAATATTCCCATCCTGATCTTTTACCAATACCTTAAAAATATTTCCACGATAGGGATTAAGGTCATTCACATCAATACTATTCATTTGACGATAAACATCAGCCACCCATTCATTCACATTTCCTGCCATACAGTACAGACCATAATCATTGGGCCAGTACGATTTTACAGGTGCTGTAATGGCAGCGTTATCATTCAGATCTCCGGCAATGCCCATATAATCTCCTTTCCCTCTTATAAAGTTGGCCATAAACCGACCTCTGTATTTTCTGGAAGCATTTCTAAGATAGTGACCATCCCAAGGGTACAACCTGCGTTCATACAAACGCTCTTCAAAAGTATTCCCGATCAGAGCCAGTGCGGCATATTCCCATTCAGCCTCTGTAGGTAAACGATAGGCCGGTAACAGAATCCCGTCTTCAAGTTTTACCCGCCGTGTTTCTTCGTTCGGATTCAGACTGGGGAGATTCTGGTTTACCACCCCCTCATACTGGCCTGCAAGATAGGCTTCCGTATTGAAATTATTCGCATCCTCCTGATTAGGGTCCGGACTAAGAATACCCTCATCAATCAATAGTTTTTCATTTACCCTGTCGGTACGCCATGAACAATAATCATTGGCCTGCAACCAATTCACTCCAACAACAGGATAATCATTATAGGAAGGATAACGGAAATAATATTTTACATAGGGTTCATTGTAAGACAACGGACTACGCCAAACCAGTGTATCGGGTAATGCCTGACGGTATACTTCCGGATAGCTTTTATAAACCCTTGATAACCAGTAAAGATACTCCCGGTAGTCAACATTTCTGACTTCGGTTTCATCCATATAGAAAGATGTAACAGTCACCCGACGTGGGATATTATTCCAGTCGAACATAACATCCTGTTCTACCCTGCCCATGGTAAACGTACCACCTTCAATAAAAACAAGCCCGGGTCCTGTAGGCTGTTCAAAAGCAGCCCTGACCTCAAACCCTCCGTTTTCAGGATCGTTGTATTTCCATCCCGTAGTAGGAGAAATATCTTTCTTACCCCCTCCGAACAATCCACAGGAAGAAATAAAAACAGCAAATCCTAAAAAGATAACCGATATTACAACTCCCTTAATATTAAAACGCATAACCAAATTTTTTAAATCAGTTAAGCAAATATATGAAAAATAATTAAAACAAAAATAAGTAATTTTTTTGATAACTACATCAACAACCAATTTATTGTTCCGCGGTAAGAAGATTTTTTATTTCCAAAACTTATGATCATTCCAATTTCGTGGGCACCTCCTGATGAAGAAATGGCAATTTTTCCCAGATAAGCATCGTAACTATACGTAATTCTAATTTGTTTAGTTACAATACCCAAAGAAAAAATAAGAATGTCTGCGCTGTTTCCGAAGTTTTTTCTCCAGGCAACTCCACCGGAAGTCATAAGATACTTCATCTGAAAGCCCAACAGTGTCTGATGACTTATCCCCTGTTGTACCAGTTCCACCCAGGGATAAAAGGTCATGTCTCCGTGGTTTTTTTTCAGAACATATCCAAGCAATACCGAATATTTCCGGGATAAAACCGTTTCATCTGTTTTGACTTCGGATTGATAAGGCTCCATCAAATGGTGTGCAGAAATGGTTGTAAACCAATTATCCGAATATAATAAAAAACCTACGGAAAAATCCGGAAATATTTTCCTTTCAGAGGGAATAACTTCTTTCGATTCTCCAATAATACCCTGTGACGGCGAAATCATATCCGGCAATACCAGATCGTTTGTATTTAAGTAATTTTGAAAAACAGAAGCCTGGAAACCGGCATTCAGGAAAAGATTTCTTGATATCCTCAAATGGTAGGCATAAAGGACAGAAATACTCGTTGTTGAAAAAGTCCCTTCCCCTGCCATGTCATGTGTTAATAGAACTCCAACACCTCCGTGTAACAAATCAAAAGGTTGATTCCACCCTGTAATTGAGGTAATATAACGAGCAGGACTTCCCGGCATTTGATCCCGGAATCCCAGATTTATCTCTCCTACGCCGAGCCCGGAAAAAGCCGGATTCGAAAATAGTTTCTGCTCAAAAGGCAACGAAAACACCGGATCCTGTCCTTTTAGCTCACCAAAAATCAGGTTCCATAGCAAACATACAGTCAATAGCAACCACTTCACCGGAAAATCGTTTATAAAAATTACAATATTAATATTTATCCATACGTTTTCCTATCTCGGAAATAAAATCTATACAGAAACCAAACGTTTTGCCACAAAAATATATTTTTGCATCAAACGCCTTTATGCAATATAAACAAATCAAAATATCAGCGTTATCGGGAATTCTTTTTTTTTGCATTTCCCTTATAGGGTTTTCCCTTAACAATGAGAATATTACGGAATCATCAATCATAAATCATTACAAAAGTGTTTCCGTACTCGCATCCGGGTACTGGGTAAAAATAAAAGTATTGAAAAGCGGAATTTACAAGATTACATATAAGGAGTTGACCGATATGGGATTATCCAATCCTTCACACCCTCGTATTTTTGGTAATGGAGGCTGGATGTTGCCAGAAGCCAATTATGCACCTCATCCGGATGACCTGGAGGAAATCCCCATATGGATGAATAAAGGAAGCGACAATGCCTTCAATCAAAATGATTACCTTTTGTTTTACGCCAAAGGACCGGAAAAACGTTATTACGCAACGCAGGATTCCATGTATCGACATCAACTAAATCTATATGATGCAGGAGCTTATTATTTTATCACATCCGGTGGGACGGGAAAAACAATCATGACAGAAAAATATATTGATTCTGTTCCCGATTATGTAACTTCCGCCTTTGATGCATTTCAATGGCATGAGATAGATAAAGAGAATCTCATCCAGAGCGGTCGTGAATGGTATGAACCGATTAGTACACAATCATCTTCAACATTTGATTTTTCTTTTCCGGGAAGAATCCAGGAAGAAGCTGTTCGTATCAGAATAAGGGTTGTGGGACGTTCTTCAGCCACTTCCTATTTCAATATCGAGGCAGGAGGAATACAACTTGCCCCCATATCGGTTGCAGCAGTAAACCTTAACAGTTTCACCACAGCCTTTGCCCGGGCAGGGACAAAGGATTATAAAATGATTCCTCAGACAGGAGATGATATTCCCGTTATCATATCCTTTAACAGTGCAGACCAGGTCAATTCACGGGCCTGGCTCGATTATATTGACATACAAACCAGATGTCGTCTCATCCTGAGCGGTAAAGAATTGTTCTTTAGAGACATCCATTCTGTTGCACCGGGAAACATCTCGGAATTTATTCTCGAAACAACTAAACTAAATGTCCGGGTATGGGATATTACTGATCTGAATAACGTCAGGGAAATTGAAACAAAATTCTCAGGAAATAAAATAACTTTCAGAGTATCCACAGATACTTTAAAGGAATTCATTGCATTTTCAGGTAAGGATTTTCCATCACCGGAAGTCATAGAAAAAAATCTCCCTAATCAAAACCTGCACGGGCTGCCACAGGCTGAGATGATCATTGTCACACATCCTAACTTTCTGGAGGAAGCCTACCGGTTAGCCAATTTACACCAGACCAAAGACCAAATGACCGTGACAGTGGTAACCACTTCACAGGTTTATAATGAATTCTCTTCCGGATCCAGGGATATCGCTGCTATCCGTAATTTTATGAAAATGTTTTATGACAGAGCACAGACGCCGGAAGAAAAACCCAGATATTTACTCCTTTTTGGCGATGGTTCCTATGCCAATAAATCCATGGATAAAGGAAACACCAATTTTATTCCCACTTATCAATCCCCTAATTCTCTGGCCCCCACACAATCTTTTGTCTCGGATGATTTTTTCGGGATACTTGACAACCACGAAGGGGGTGTAAGCGGACTGGTAGATATCGGAATCGGGCGATTTCCGGTCTCAACCCCTGAAGATGCAAAAATTATCGTTAATAAAATTGAATCCTATCAATCTTCGAAAGCAACGGGTGATTGGCGGAATAACATCTGCTTCGTCGGAGATGACGAAGACAACAACATTCATTTGATAGATGCTGACAAACTGGCATCATATGTCGAAACTCATTATCCTTCCTTTGTTATTGAGAAAGTATATCTGGATGCATATCCTCAGGCCTCCACTGCCAACGGAGCCAGATATCCTGAAGTCAATAAAACCATCAATGATAAGATAGAGAAAGGACTGCTTATCTTCAACTACGTCGGACATGGTAATGAACGGGGTCTTGCACATGAGAATATCCTGACAACCAACGATATCAATTCATGGACAAACGTTCCCAGATATCCTCTCTTCATAACGGCCACCTGTGAATTCAGCCGTTTTGATTATGTTGATATTAATAACGTTAACGGAGCCATCACACCCAAACCTTCGGCCGGTGAGATGGTGATTCTGAATCCGGTAGGAGGAGGAATTGCCTTGTTAACCACTACCAGGCTGGTGTATTCAAGTCCTAATTTTGTGCTAAACCAAAATTTTTACAAATATATTTTCTCTAAAAACGATATAGGGAAACCCAATACCCTGGGAGATGCGTTGCGATATACCAAAAACGCTTCCGGTTCATTAATCAACAAAAGAAACTTCACACTTCTCGGCGATCCGGCTCTCCGCCTGGCATATCCCGAATACAAGGTAATTACCGATTCCATAAACAAGGTTCCGGTTACTCTTCCTTTCGACACCCTGAAGGCCCTTAAAAAAATTACCATATCAGGCCATGTGGAAAATGAGGACGGTGTTTTCCTGCCTGATGTCAAGGGGATCATTTATCCTTCCGTTTTTGACAAGGCACGAATAGTAACCACCCTGGGGAATGACAGTCCGAACACAATGACTTTCCTTTTACAGGACAATATTCTTTTCAAAGGACAGGCAGAAATCAACAACGGAATTTTTAACTTTTCTTTTTTAGTCCCCAAAGATATCTCTTATAATCCGGGTAAAGGAAAATTGAGTTATTATGCTACGCTGGATAACGGGAAAGATGCAGCCGGAACATTTGAAAAAATTCTCGTGGGCGGATTTACAAAAGATCCGGAAATGGATGTTACCGGTCCGGAGATAAGACTTTATCTAAATGACACTCTTTTCAGAAACGGCGGTCTCTCGGATGAAAATCCTGTATTTCTGGCTTATGTAAAAGACAAAGGAGGCATCAATACCGTAGGAAACGGAATCGGTCATGATATCATTGCCATCCTGGACGATGAGGAAACCAATCCCATTATTCTAAATAACTATTTTACCTACGAAATGAACAGTTACCAAAAAGGTGTTGTCAGTTATCCGTTTTTTCACCTCTCACAGAGAGAGCATACCATCTTCTTCAAGGTATGGGACAATTACAACAACTCTTCGGAAGCCACCCTCTCTTTCCATGTGAATGATCAACCGACCAATATCATGGAGAACGTAAGAAATTATCCCAATCCTTTCAGAGAAGATACCTGGTTTACGCTGGAACATAATCTCAGCGACCAGGAACTGGATATCCAGGTGCGTATTTACAATCTTTCCGGCGGATTAATACGTATCATCAATGAACATCAGTGGGTTAGCGGATATACAATTGACCCTATACATTGGGATGGAAAAGACAGCAGTGGAGAAAAAGTTGCTGCCGGGATATACGTTTTCCAGATCATTTTACGTTCAAAGGAAGGATCTCTAATAAGCGGGAATGGAAAACTCTTTATTATTCACTAAATTTGATTAGATTTAATACTTTTAACCCAAATTAAATAGAGAATGCGTTTTTATAAATTTTTATTTTTATGGTTGGGGATTACTTTATGCGGGTCACAAATACTTATCTCTCAGATTTCCAGGGATGAACTGGCAGGACAGGTAAATGCCATCCAGACAGCTGTTCCTTTTCTTACGATCACGCCTGATTCCAGAGCAGGTGGGATGGGAGATGTTGGAGTTGCAACCACCCCTGACATCAATTCACAACACTGGAATGCTGCCAAATATCCCTTTATAAATGGCAATGGCGGAATAGCTTTGTCTTACTCACCCTGGCTGAGAAATCTGGTCAATGATATCAACCTGGCTTATCTCGTGGGCTATTTGAGAATAAACAAGCTGCAGACCGTCAGTATGAGCCTTCGGTATTTTTCTTTAGGAAATATCGTCTTTACCGATGATTGGGGAAATACAACCCGTAGTTTTAATCCGAATGAATTTGCCGTTGATGCTGCCTATGCCCGTGCTTTTTCCGAAAAAGTATCTGCTGCTCTTGCTTTTCGTTTTGTCTATTCCAACCTCACCGGAGGTACCGGTGCAGATGGGACGGACACTAAACCCGGAATATCTTATGCAGCCGATCTGTCTACTTATTACCATACCGACGTGAATCTGGGAGATAAAAATGGAAGAGTCGCTTTCGGAGCCAATATCTCCAACATCGGAACAAAAATGTCTTATACGCCCAATCAGGAACCTGATTTTGTTCCCATAAATCTCCGTCTCGGTGGTAGTCTGGGCATTGATCTCGATAAATTCAATACCATTAACATTTCTGCCGATATAAATAAACTACTGGTCCCTACACCCCCTATTTATGACTCGTTGGGCAACATCAGTGCAGGAAAAGATCCGAATGTATCTGTCCCCGTGGGTATGTTACAATCATTTTACGATGCACCGGGCGGGATCAAAGAAGAGTTTCACGAGATCATTTATTCCATTGGTGCAGAATATTGGTACAATAACCTACTGGCCATCCGCGGCGGATATTTTCACGAACATGAAACCAAAGGAAACCGCAAATATTTTAGCATGGGTCTGGGCCTTCATCTGAATGTTTTTGCGGTGGATTTTTCTTACCTGATCCCTGTTTATCAGAACAACCCTCTGGCAGGCACCCTTCGTTTTACCCTTTTGTTCGACTTTGATTCGTTCAAAAAACAAAACAATTAAAAGAGCTATCATGATTCTGCGAATAGGTTTCGGCTATGATGTTCATCCTCTTGTTCCAGACCGGGAATTGATGATCGGAGGGATTTCCATACCCCATTATAAGGGAACCAAAGGTCATTCCGACGGAGACGCACTGATCCATGCCATTGTAGATGCCCTGTTGGGAACCTTGGCGCTTGGAAATATCGGAGACTTTTTCCCGGATAATGACCCTGCCTATCATAATATGAAAAGCCGGATTTTTCTGGAAAAAACGATTGCTCTGATATCCAACCAAGGATTTTACATCGTAAATATAGACTCTACCGTTGTTCTGGAACAACCAAAAATAAAATCATATATCCCGGCCATCCGAAAGAGTCTTTCAGAAATCATGCAAATACCTATTGATGCAGTATCGGTAAAAGCTACCACCAGTGAAAAAATGGGATTTATAGGAAAAGAAGAAGGAATAGCCTGCTATGCCGTAGTGTTAATTCAAAAATACTGAACTGAAAAGAAATGATTAAAACCTTACAATCATCCGAAATGTTCAAGAACCAGGCAACTTGTCCCTCCCTCATGCTATCCTATCTTTTAAAGTGCGCCACAACAACATCCTGGACAGTTCCGTCACTGGCAGTAAAATTGAAAATGATATTTTTAAAATCACTCTTTACAGTCCCGCTTCCCTGTATAGTATATCCATTCACCACTTGTTTGGAGATAGTAATGGTTGCTTCATCCAAAAGCACATATACGTATGTATCTGTGCCGAGATTATAAAAATTGGTAATTTCTATTTTTGTCGAATCGAGTTGTGTAATCTGAACATCATAATGTTGTGTTCCATAAAGCTGACTGTGTTCTTCTACATGCCAGGTCCCGTTCAGAGACAAAGAAAGATTGTTTTCACTACAGGAAAAAATGCATCCTGCCAAAAAAAGCAGTAGTCCTATCAACCCTGAATATTTTATCTCTCTCATGGTTCATTCTTTAAAAATTTCATCAATAAGCCGTTCATCGGCCAGATTAGGAAACGTTACCCGTAATTGAGGGGTACGTACCATCTCCCTGCGGATTGCAAACATGGCCTCCTTATTACGAGCCCAGCTTCTCCGGGCTATACCGTTGTTTACATCCCAGAATAACATATTCTTCACACGCCGGTCAGCTTCTGCGGAACCGTCCAGCACCATACCGAACCCGCCGTTTATCACTTCGCCCCAGCCTACACCACCGCCGTTATGCAAAGACACCCAGGTAGCCCCGCGGAAAGCATCCCCGATTACATTCTGTACGGCCATATCAGCCGTGAACCTGCTTCCGTCATAGATATTGGAAGTTTCCCGGAACGGTGAATCGGTACCGGAGACATCATGGTGATCCCTTCCCAGCACAATCGGAGCAGAAATAATGCCTTTCCGAATTGCATCATTAAAATTCAGGGCGACCTTCACCCTGCCTTCAGCATCAGCATAAAGGATACGGGCCTGTGATCCTACCACTAAATTGTTTTTCCCGGCTTCGCGTATCCAGTGAATATTATCTTTCATCTGAGGGATAATCTCCGCCGGAGCAACTTTGGCAATCTCTTCCATCACCCCGGCAGCGATCCTGTCGGTTTTTTCAAGATCGTCCGGCCGTGCGGAGGTACACACCCACCGAAACGGACCAAAACCATAATCAAAGAAAAGAGGTCCCATAATATCCTCTACGTAAGAAGGATACCTGAAAGAACCGTCCGTATTAAAAATATCAGCCCCGGCCCTGCCTGATTCAAGCAAAAAAGCATTACCATAATCCCAGAAATACATTCCCCGGGCTGACATTTCATTGATCGCCTTAACCTGCCTCCTGAGCGATTCGTGTACTCGTTCCCGGAACTGATTCGGTTTTTCAGCCATCATACGGTTCGATTCTTCAAAACTCAATCCTGCCGGGTAATACCCGCCGGCATAGGGATTATGCAAAGAGGTCTGATCAGAACCCAGTTCTGCCCGGATTCCTTTCTGCACCAGTGTCTCCCATAGATCAACAATATTTCCTTCATAACCAATGGATACTGCTTCTTTATTTTTACGAGCTTCCATCATCCGGTCAATCACCTGGTCCAGATTGTCATACATTTCATTCAACCAACCCTGTTCATACCGCTTTCGGATGGCTTTGGGATTAACTTCGGCGATCACCCCCACAGCTCCTGCAATAACGGCAGCTTTGGCTTGTGCTCCCGACATACCTCCCAGACCAGAGGAAACAAACAATCTCCCGTGCAAACTCTCTTTCTCTCCCAGCACTTTCCTGCCGGCATTCAATATGGTGATCGTCGTACCATGAACGATACCCTGTGGACCGATATACATAAACGATCCTGCAGTCATCTGCCCGTATTGAGTTACACCCGAAGCATTGAATTTTTCATACAGATCCTTCGACGAATAATTGGGGACCACCATTCCGTTGGTGACAACAACCCTCGGTGCTTCCCTGTGTGAAGGAAACAATCCTACGGGATGACCTGAATAGAGTACGAGCGTCTGCTCATCGGTCATCTCGGCCAGATATTTCATGGTAAGCCGGTATTGTGCCCAGTTCTGAAATACAGCTCCGTTACCACCATATGTAATGAGTTCGTGAGGATGTTGTGCAACCACTTCATCCAGATTATTGCTGATCATATGCATTATAGCTGCTGCCTGCACCGAACGATGAGGATACTCATTAATGGGACGGGCATATATTCTGTAATCCGGCCTGAAACGGTACATGTAAATACGACCGTATTTTTTCAATTCTTCAGCAAATTCAGGAGCCAACATGGCATGAAACGGCTCCGGGAAATATCGCAAAGCGTTTTTCAAAGCAAGTTTTTTCTCTTCGACTGACAAAATGTCCCTTCTTTTCGGAGCATGACTCACATTAGGATCCCAGATTTTAGGAGCCGGCAGTGTCTCAGGAATACCCTGAAGAATCTCTTTTCTAAACTCTGCTGTGCTCATATGCCAAGGTTTATAAGTTTTCTTTTATCAAATAGTAAAGTTACAATAATCCGATCATATTTCATTAAAATCTTACCAATTATCATGGTTTATTTCTGGCAGGCTTTTTGCTAACTTTAGACACAGAAAAACCTCAAAAGAATAAAAGCCCATGAAAAAAAGAAAATACCTTGTTTACGGATTGTTTTTGTTGCTCACCCCCTTTCTGACCGGTTGCGGTTATAATAAAATGGTCAGCCTGGATGAAGCTGTAAAATCACAATGGGCACAGGTGGAAAATGTTTACCAAAGACGGGCAGATCTGATACCCAATCTGGTAAATACGGTCAAAGGTTATGCCGATTTTGAAAAATCCACACTTACACAGGTCATTGAAGCGCGCGCCAAAGCCACCTCCGTCCAGATTGATGCCAACAGGCTGGATCCGCAATCCCTGCAGAAGTTCCAAGCAGCACAGGATCAATTGAGTTCCGCCCTCTCGCGTCTGATGGTAGTGGTTGAGCGATATCCTGAACTTAAAGCCAATCAGAATTTTCTGGAGCTGCAGGCTCAACTGGAAGGGACGGAAAACCGGATAGCTGTCGAAAGACGTAAGTTTAATGAAGTAACCCAACAATACAACACTTATATCCGGAAGTTTCCACAGTTATTGTTCGCAAAAATCTTCGGGTTCAAAGAGAAGGGTTATTTCAAAGCTGAAGAAAAAGCCAAGGAAGTTCCGAAAGTACAGTTCTAAATCGTTTGTTCTGTTTGCACAATAAATCATAAGAAAATGAAACCCTCGGAATTTTTGTCTGAAGAAGAAAAGAAAAAGATCATTCATGCCATTGAAGAAGCCGAAAAAAACACCTCTGGAGAGATTCGTCTACATATAGAAAAAAATTGCAAGACCAATGTACTCGACCGTGCTGCTTACATCTTTGAAAAGCTTAAAATGCACAAGACCAAACTACGGAACGGAGTATTGTTTTACCTGGCTCTTGAAAACCGGAAATTCGCCATTCTGGGAGATGCAGGGATTAATAAGATGGTGCCAGATAATTTCTGGGAAGACATAAAAGAAACCGTATTGAGTTACTTCAGGGAAGGGAATTATGCTGACGGACTGGTTAAAGGAATCCTTATGGCAGGTGAAAAACTGAAAGAACATTTTCCTTACCGGCAGGATGACATCAATGAACTGTCTAACGATATTTCTTTCGGAGATAAAATGGAGAAAAAGTCATGAACAATAAAAATATTATTCTAACACTTTTTTTAAGCCTGTTTTTATCAGGAATGCTTTGGGCTCAGGATTTCCCCGAACGCCCTAACCCTCCACGATTGGTAAATGATTTTACCGGCTTTCTGAAACCTACGGAAACGCGGTCGCTGGAAAATAAACTGGAGCAGTTTGCCCGGGAGACATCCACCCAGATTGCTATCGTGATTGTCCCGGACCTACATGGTTATGACAAAGCAGATTACGCCCAGCGACTGGCTGAGAAATGGGGCATCGGCCAGCAAGGAAAAAATAATGGGGCGCTAATTTTGGTCAAACCCAAAACTGCCAATGAAAAAGGAGAAGTATTTATCGCCACCGGTTACGGTGTGGAAGGAGCCGTGCCGGATGCCATCGCCAAGAGGATCGTAGAATATGAGATTATTCCGGAATTTAAGAAAGATAACTATTTTGCCGGATTGGATAAGGCAACCACACGTCTAATAGAACTTACACGCGGAGAATATACGGCAGATCAATATGTCAAATCCCACAAGGAAGGAACCCTGATAGGAAATATCTTCGCAATCCTGATTATAATTCTTGTTTTCTTTGTATTTTTCGGCAACGCCAGACGCTCTCGTCATACTCACATCGGAAGGAGCAATGTTCCCTTCTGGACATTGTTTTTCCTGGGAGGATCAGGGGGGCTTTCCAGCGGCTCTTTTAGCAACTTCTCTTCCGGCAGCGGCAGTTTTGGTGGATTCGGAGGTTTCGGCGGCGGCAGTTTTGGTGGAGGCGGTGCCGGGGGAAGCTGGTAAGTAAAACAATAATCAACACCTGATTGTTGTCAGGGAGGTTCGATGATTATCTTAACAGAACAAAAAAATATTTACGCTAATCTATGGAATCTGATAGAAATACTACCGTTCCAGCTTCCCTTGTTAAAGGTTCACTCCTTTTAACCATAGCTCCGATCCTTTCACCCATATGAACGGCTGTCTCCAGATTATTGGATGTGTTAATGACCAGGTCATGATCGATTTTTAGAATATGCGGTTTAAACAATAGTACGATGGTTGATCCCCCAAACTTGAAGTAGCCTTTCTCCTCTCCTTTCACCACCTTGTTTCCATGGTAGGTTTGAATAATATTTCCGACCATGGCTGCACCCACCTCAGCCATCACAACCGTATCAAAAGGAATTGTGGCGATCAATGTATAATCCCGCCTGTTTTCCCATAGTAGATATATCTTTTTTCTCAATGCGATAGGATTCACGGAATAATAAAAGCCTTTTACGGGCTTTTCTGAGATAACCGTTCCATTCACCGGGAAATGAAACCGGTGATAATCGGTAGGAGCCAATCTGATCATGACCATACTGCCATTATCATATTTCCTGGCCAGCGAGGAATCTCTCAGGAAAGAATAGAGATTAAAACGAATCCCTTTAATGATAAAATCCTGTTTGTCCAGGTAAGGATAAGCCATCAGCTTTCCGTCGGCAGGAGATACGATTACCAACGAGTCCCGGTCTACCGGTCTGGCTGCAGGCTTAAGTCGCCGTGTAAAAAAATCGTTAAAGGTTTTATAATCCTTTTTTTGACAAATACTGGTATCAATGTGATATTCCCGAATGAATGGCGCAATTTTCTTTTTGGATCTGGGAGAATCCATGATCCGGCCATATAGCTCGGATACAAATTTTCTTTTTGCCAACGCCTCCAGGGTCAGTTCACCAACAGGATTTCCATACAACCACAGCAGCCATTTTTCTCCGGGGATCTGTTCCGTAACAAGATTCCCGTTTTGCCTGTCAACATATTGTACCGGTTCATACCTGCGAGGAGTATAAACGATGGCAGCCAGCAAAACCATCACCACAAATATATATGCCAGACACTTGTTCATTTCTGCTTAATAAAATGCAGAGCTTTTACAAAAATGCAATTTTTTCCTGGTTGCGGAAAACATTTCACGGACTTCTATAATAATAAATGCTATAATTATAAAATTTTTATTTCCCTAGCCTCGTTATATTCCTGAAAATAATTTTCAGATCAAAAGACAGATGATAGTTCCGGGCATAGGTCTGATTAATATTGTTTATGAGCTTATGATCGGGATTTGCAGTATCTGATAAGTTTAAAGGACAAAGAACACTTTCCGGAAGGACAGGCAGATCATCTGTAACCGCAGTGCCAATCCGGCAATATCCCACCCATGTTTTCCTGCCGGATAATACCCGGAAGCAATTCCGGATAAAATTTTTCCTGCTTTTTACAATAAGTAACATTACCGGCGATAACACAAAAAATAAAAAAGCCAATATTACATCAAGCAATCGTTTTTTCAGTTTATTCCGCAGATGGGAAACCGCATTCAAGTCCACCAGATATAATTCCCCGGGGCGTTCCACAAAACTACTGCCTACAATAGGACTTCCTTCAGGCAATGCTACCTTAAACTCCACCGGAACGCCAGATAAACGGTTCATAGTCCTGATAATATGATTGGACCGAGTATCCATAGCAGAAAATATGATCTCCTGAATATGATGAATCTTAACAATTTCCGGCAGCTGATCCTGGTGTCCCAGCACCGGCCCCCTGCTCTCTTTGTCATCCGGGGGCACATAGCCAAAGATATCAGTGCGGATATCCAGTTGTTTCAGGAATTTTGAGATTCTGTTAAACTCTTTTTCATAGGATACAACAAGTATTTTTTTCTGCTGTTTTGCTGCCAGGGTAAAAATATCTCCGGGAATCAAACTAAATGCCAGGCGCATCGCAACTCCTGCCGGTAACCCCCATCCGGCACCCAGCAATATGAGCGCCCTCGAAAACCGTAATCTCACTGGCAGCAAAGCATAGATCACCAGGATCACTACCATTCCCAGTAACAATCCCCGTATAAAATACCAGAGCCGAACAGGCTTTTTGTAGCCACCGGCTATCCATATGGAAATGATCCAGATAATTATATATACCGGAATAACAAAGTACAGAAACTCAGGCGGATAATAAGAAGGCGTCTGAAATTTATACTGTTCCCAGAAAGGAACCAAAAACATATATCCGGCATACAACAGAACAACATCAATCAGTGGCCAGACAATAACTGCCAAAACCCGCCGGATAGCAGATATAGCAGCACGAATATATATGGCCGGACGTATGAGCAGGCTGATAAATCCAGCACGTTGACGGGAAAAATGCTTACCTGCAAATATGAGCATAGCCTTGTAAAAAAGGATAACATAATTCAACGATCCCTTTTTAGTGCTTTCTCCCTTGTAATGAACAATTGTGGTTTCCGGAAAATAATAGTTTCGGTAACCAGCTTGTGTGATTCTATATGAAAGATCAATATCTTCCCCATACATAAAGTAATCCTCGTCCAGACCTCCAATTTCCTCAAGAATCTCTTTTCGCAACATCATAAAGGCACCGGTAAGAACCTCGACAGAGGTGGTCTTATTCTTATCAAGATGTCCCAAATAGTATCGGTTGAATGTCCTGGAACGGGGGAACAAACACCCCAAACCGAAGATCTTATAAAAAGCAACCATTGGAGTTGGTAAGGCTCTTTTGGATTCCGGCAGAAAATTTCCTTTTCCGTCAATCATTTTCACCCCAAGGGCACCGGCTTCCGGATGTTCATCCATAAATTGGATGCACTTGGTAAGAGTTGTTTCTTCAATGAGCGTATCAGGATTAAGCAATAAGACATACCTGCCTCTGGCAATGCCTATGCCCTGATTACAGGCTTTTGCAAATCCGATATTCTCCCTGTTGGGAATAATCTTCACTTCCGGGAATTTTTCTTCCACCATACGGAAGGTACCATCCACAGAATTATTGTCAACAACAATGACTTCCCCTTTAACTTCTTTTAAAGCCTTATATACCGAATAAAGACAGGATTCCAGAAAATACCGGACATTAAAACTGACAATAACGATGGATATATCCACAGATTTCCGGAATTAATTCATACAAACCTACATAAATTTTTTCATGAATATATACATAAACTACATGAAACGAACATGAATTTTTTTAATCCGCCAAAAGGCGGACAATCCGTCAGGAGACGGACAAGGAAGGCGTGAATCCCCCACCGCTAGCGCCGAAAATATTATTAACAACCCCATGATGATACTCTGTCTGCTTGCAGCGGGGAGATTCATTCAAAAATTCACAAAGGAAAATGATTAAAAATTCATGGGAGAGAGAACCGGGTACAGCGAGCTCACGAACAGTTATACTGTGAGTAACCGGTTACATGAGTGAAGAAAATTTTTAAACAAAATTTCTCGATAATATCCTTATGGACTACAGTCCCCCGAGCGAAATCCCGGAACAATTAACTTTCAACTTTTCTGATATCATTCACTCAGGCAGCCCGCCCTGATTATTTCCATCCAATATTCCATTATTCCATCATTCCAAAGCATCAAAAGTATCCTCGGAAATTACAGTTTAAAAACATCCTGAAAAAGTGTCCGGTTGGCTATAGACCGGCCAAGGGTTACCTCATCGGCATATTCCAGTTCTCCACCAACAGATACCCCACGAGCCAGGGTAGTAATTTTCACCGGATAATCTTTGAATTTTTTATAAAGATAAAAATTAGTGGTATCCCCTTCCATAGTAGTGCTAAGCGCCAAGATGATTTCTTTCACCTCGCCGTTGTGGATCTTATTTTCCAACGGTTTAAGGATCAGATCATCCGGACCGATGCCATCTACAGGCGATATCAATCCCCCAAGCACATGGTAAATGCCATGATACTGTCCTGTATTCTCTACTGCCATAACATCCTGCGGATTTTCAACCACACATACTGTAGTATGATCCCTGTGAGGATTTGCACAGATATCACAGATATCCTTGTCTGAAATATTATTACAACTTTTGCAATACCTGATTTCTTTCTTAAGCCTGTTGATCGTTTGACCGAAATGCTCTACTACATTTTTGTCCTGTCGTAGCAGGAAAAGCACAAGCCTGAGCGCTGTTTTCTTCCCGATGCCGGGCAATCCGGCAAATGCCTCCACGGCTTCTTCCAATAGTTTCGATGGAAAATGTGACACTTCCATTCTTGTTCCTCTACAACTTTTCTAAACGTTTTTCAAATCTTCACAAAGTTACTTACGGCATTCCGTTTTTGCAATTATTCCATGGGCTAATACAAATTTATTATCTTGGCACATGAAAAATAACCAGCATGAATTCAGTTTTTCTTGCACTGATCATTTTTTTTTATTTTGTTCTGTTACTGGTTATTTCCATTATCACGGGACGTAATGCCGGCAACAAAGCTTTTTTCCTCGGCAACCGGAAATCCCCTTGGTATATTGTTGCATTCGGAATGATCGGTGCCTCCCTCTCCGGCGTAACATTCATCAGTGTCCCCGGATGGGTAGCTGAAAGTCAATTTGCCTATATGCAGATGGTTCTGGGATATCTGCTGGGATATTTATTTATAGCCTATGTCCTGATGCCTCTTTACTATCGGCTGAATCTCACCTCCATTTATACATATCTCGACACGAGGTTCGGATTCCGTTCCTACAAAACCGGAGCCTCCTTTTTTCTTTTGTCCAGGATTATCGGCGCTTCCTTCCGGCTTTTCCTGATGGCTTCGGTTCTGCAAATCACTATCTTCGATGCCTGGCATATTCCCTTCTGGGTCACGGTAGTAATAACCATTCTTCTGATCTGGCTATATACCTTCCGCGGCGGTATAAAAACCATTATATGGACCGATACATTGCAAACGCTATTCATGCTTTTGTCTGTAATACTGACCGTAATATTTGTCGCCAGGCAGATGGGACTGAATTTCTCCGGGATGGCGGAAACCATCAGGGAAAGCAACTATTCCAAAATATTCTTTTTCAACGACTGGCATGACAAACGTTTTTTTCTGAAACAATTTCTCAGCGGAGCTTTCATCACTATAGTCATGACGGGACTTGACCAAGATATGATGCAGAAAAACCTTAGCTGTAAGAATATCAAAGAGGCAAAAAAGAATATGATATGGTTCAGTATCATTTTGGTGCCGGTCAATTTGCTTTTTCTTTCCCTGGGAGCATTGCTGTATATCTTTGCACACCACCAGGGTATCTCCATACCGACTCGTGCCGATGATCTTTTCACGATCATTGCCACAGGAGGCTATCTCCCCTCCGTGGTGGCCATTTTTTTCATGTTTGGACTAATCGCCGCTGCTTATTCCAGTGCCGACTCGGCACTTACGGCACTAACGACTTCCTTCACAGTAGATATCCTGGGAACAAAAGACAAGACAGAAGAACAGATAAAACGAATCCGCATGCGCGTTCATTTAATAATCTCAGGCACCATAGTGTTGCTAATCCTGCTTTTCCGCGCCATAAATAATGAAAGCGTGATCAGCTCATTATTTACCGCTGCAGGTTACACTTACGGGCCGCTTCTCGGTCTTTATACCTTTGGTCTTTTTACTCGTTGGCAGGTCAAAGATAAATGGGTACCGATGATTGCCGTTCTCTCCCCCATTCTTTGCTACATGCTGAACATAAAGTCAGCCTCATGGTTCAACGGATATCATTTTGGATTCGAGATGCTTATCATCAATGGTTTCCTGACTTTCATCGGACTTATCCTCATACGTAAAAAGAATTTATCTTAAAGTTTATATCTTTGATTTATATTTTAACTCCATAAAATCCATGAATTCACCGAAAAAAATAAATCAGAAACCCACCCATATTTCCTATATTCGAGTCAGATATGGCGAAACCGACCGGATGGGTGTGTTGCATCATAGTGTATATCCCCTTTATTTTGAGGAAGCACGTACCGATTTGTTACGCAAATCGGAAATGTCTTACAAAGATTTGGAAGATAGTGGCATTATACTGCCTGTAAGGGACCTGGCTGTTACTTACTATCATCCGGCCTTCTACGACGACATCCTGGCGGTAAAAGTCACGCTGGAAGAGATTCAGGGTGTCCGGCTGAACTTTTCTTATGAAATCACCAATGAAAACAATGACAAGGTAGCTGTTGCAACTACCTCTCTGGTCTTTACCGATGCCAAAACATTCAAACCCATCCGCCCGTCGGAAGATATTGTCCGGCTTATGCAAGGGATTAGGAATGATGAACAATGAATGACAAGTCTCTAAAGATTGGAAAATATTCTCTGTAAAACTACGGATTCTGTAAGAAATCATTATTCCATTATTCCCTCACAGTCTTATCATTATATATCGTTATATTTGTATGTAACGATATACGAATATCAACTTTCATGTCTACCCGACCTTATATAATCATTCCGATTGTTCTTTTTATCTTTACGGAAAATCTTTGTGCACAGAATTATGCCACTGTGGACCAAATCGTAAAAGAATATTCCTCTGTCTGGCCTTATCCGGAAGATCTTGCAAAACAAATCAATCATGATTTTTCAACACAAGCAGAAAAAGCCCGGGCAATATACGATTGGATCGCATATAATATTTCATATGATACTAAGAAATATTTTTCACAGGATATGTACACGACACCTTACTATGTTCATTCCCTGATCAAAATTGAAAAAAGCTATTTTATTGAAGCCCCATACAGGATCTATATGGCGGAAGAAGCTATGTACACTAAAAAAACCTTATGCGAAGGCTATGCTTCCCTCTATAAACGTCTCGCTGACCTTACAGGCTTGGAATGCGTTATAATACCCGGCTATGCAAAAATGTTGCCTGAAGATATCGGTCGTAAACCGGCATCTGTAAATCATACATGGAATGCAGTCAAAACAGACGGCCAATGGCAGCTGCTTGATGTCACCTGGGGTGCCGGAAAACTGGATTATGACAAAAATATTTTTATCCGGGATTTTTCGGATGCGTATTTTTTCGTACCACCCGAACGGTTTTTCCTGCAGCATTGTCCCAAAAGTTTAAAATGGTCATTCACAGATAAAACTATGGAAGATTTCATAGCACTCCCTTTTTTCTACCGGGAATATATCAGCTGGGGTATCGATATCATTGAACCGGAAAAAGGTTTATTTTACACATCAGAAAAGATCCGGATAAAATTCAGAATTAAGAATTTCCCAAAAAATACAGACCTTTCATATACCATTAAGGAGGGAGGTCCTTGGATCACTATTTATCCGCGCTGGAAGGCAGGAATAACTACTTTTACCATCAACGTAAACGTCCGCCATGAAACGTACCTTACTATTTTTACACTTAGTCATGCCATTGCAACCTACAAAATTATCCCGCGATAACGTCAAAACGGTCTATTTTACCATAAAATCCAGCAATAACCGGTCGCCGATATAAGCCTGAAGGCGGTCATTTTTTTTGACGGGTCCCACGCCCGCCGGGGTACCGGTAAAGATCAAGTCTCCTGTACGTAAGGTTATGAATTGAGAGACATAGGCAATGACTTTATCAAATGAAAAAATCAGATCTGCCGTACTCCCCCGTTGAACTGTTTCCCCGTTAATATCCAGGTGAAACAGGATAGGATCAGGCAATTCTTCCTTCGACACAAACTCCCCCAAAGGAGCTGAGCTGTCAAAAGCCTTGGCTATCTCCCACGGCAATCCCTTCTCCTTGCACTCCCGCTGTAAATCGCGGGCTGTAAAATCGATACCTATGCCTATCTCTCCATAATACCGCCGGGCATACTTTTCGTCAATATGTTTTCCCAAACGTGATATCTTAAGCACCAGCTCTACCTCATAATGTATCTCCGAGGAAAAAGAAGGCAAAAAAAAGGGCTTATTGTTTTTCAGAACCGCCGAATCGGGTTTCATGAAGAAAACCGGCTTTTCCGGCACCGGACTGTTCAACTCCCTGGCATGTTCAATATAATTTCGTCCAATACAAATAATCTTCATTCCCCGTTTTTTTATTTTCCGAATTCTTTTAATCTTATTCTAGTAAGCACCTTTTTGGTATCCTCCTGAAAGTCCCCTTTCATCATCCAATTGTAATAAGAAGGTTCATCCCGTAACACATCTGCCACTTTTTTCCCTTTATGCTTTCCAAAATTAAAAACCTCATCTCCATTTTCATCATACACAATCCTTCCGGCAAAATCAACATTTCGTGTTTGCGAAGTAAAGGCTGACAGAAAATCAACATCATTCTTCAGATCGTCATACCGGTCAAGCTGAGCTTTTAGTATCTCATAGGTTGCTTCGGTATCAGCTTCTGCCGTATGGGCATTTTTCATTTCCCGGTCCAGATAAAACTTATAGGCTGCCGCAAGTGTACGTTGTTCCTTTTTGAAAAATACAACCTGAACATCAATGACTTTCCGGTTTTTCAGGTCAATATCCACGCCGGCTCTGGCAAACTCCTGGGCCAGCAAGGGAACATCAAAACGGTTACAGTTATAACCAGCCAGATCACAGGATCTGATAAAATCGGCAAGGTCTTTGGCTATCTGTGCAAATGTAAAAGCATCCTGCACATCCTCATCCCGTATACCATGAACAGCAGTAGCCCTGGGATCTATCGGCATTTCGGGATTGATATACATATGTAGATTGTCTTTATTGCCTCCCGGATATATTTTAAGAACGGCAATTTCCACGATCCTGTCATTATTTACATCCAGACCCGTTGTTTCAAGATCAAAGAAGGCAATAGGTCTTTTCAGGTTCAGTTCCATGAGGTAATACGTTGTTTATATCCTATAGCTTTCTATCTGCCGTATAAGATCATACAAAAAAGGTCCCGCTAATTATTTTCCATTAACTTGTCCCGCCGATCATCATGGGCATCAGGAGCATAAGCAGATCGTCATCTTTCGACTCCTGTTCAGCAGGTAGAATGATCCCTGCGCGGGTAGGATCAGCCAGTTCAAACACCACTTCTTCGCCCGGAAGATTGACCAGTATCTCCACAAGAAAAGTAGACTTAAACCCAATTTCCATATCATCCCCCTCATACTGACAGTTAAGCCATTCGCTGGCAGACACTGAGAAATCAAGATCCTGGGCCGACAATGTAAGTTGATTTCCGGCAATTTCAAGTCTTACAAGGTTACTGGCCTGATTTGAGAATACAGAAACACGTTTCAATGAATTCAGCAAAGCCTCCCTGTCCACACACAGTTTATTGGGGTTATTCTGTGGAATCACCGAGTTATAACTTGGATAACTGCCCTCCACTAAACGGCAGATAAGTCTATGGTCATTCATGGTAAAGGAGGCATTCTTATCATCAAACTCCACCACCACATTCTCTTCTTCTTTGGGCAGCATATTCTTCAAAAGTGAAGCCGGCTTCTTGGGTAAGATAAATGATCCATCCTTGTTGGCACCTGTTCCTTTGCGTATGTACCGTACCAGCTTGTGTGCATCGCTTGCCACCATTGTGATCTGTTCGGTGGTCATATCAAAGAAAATTCCATTCATGATCGGTCGCAGATCATCATTGGCTGTGGCAAACAATGTTCGTGTAATCCCGTTGCAAAGTACCACCGGATCGATCTCCATGGATGTCTTCACTTCTTCCCTGATCTCCGGTATTTGAGGATACTCAATGGCCCGCTGCCCCACAATATTGTATTTCCCCTGTTCTGCCAGAATCTCCACCCCCAATGTCTCCAGATTGATCTCAAAAGTAAGTGGCTCATCCGGAAACTCTTTCAGGGTATCGGTAAGAAGATGTGCTGGTAAAGCAATACTCCCTCCTTCCCCGGCATTCTCTATCTTCATTTTTGTGATCAGCGTAGTCTCCAGATCGGAAGCCGTTATGGTAAGAAGATTATCTTTAAGATGAAATAAAAAATCATCTAAAATCGGCAATGAATTCTTTGAACTTATCACCCTGCTGATGGACTGCAGATGATTCAGCAGATCATGGCTGGAAACAATAAATTTCATAGATCTTTCAGTTTTTGTTTAGTCACATATTTGGTTTGCAAATGCGGTATCAATAATACGAAAAAAAAAGTTATTATACCAAGAATCTCACAGGAAAGTTTGAACAGATTTCCTATGAGGATTCATACATTAAACTATGTATGGCGTCTTTGTAACCTCCATAATAATATTAAATAGGTATCACAGGAATAGCAGGGACCACAATAACAATTTTTGTCTTCTGCCTTTCATTTCCTGAGCCACTCCGGCACCTGTCCCCTTACAGGTTTCTTCCTATAAAACAGTTCATCCAGCGGCAAAGCCAGTTTGTTGATCAGCCAAGAACGTTTGATTCCCCATCTGACCATACGGTGAAAGGCATTATCCGGATGGGAATACGGACATACCGCAACACACCGGCCACAATCGGTTCCTACCGTAGCCCAATAGGTATAGCAGGCTTCCTGTTTGATCTGCCAGCGTCTTACACCATCAATCATTTCCGGAGTTCCTTCCGGGATAGCACCAACAGGGCAGTTTAATGCACATTTTTTACACCTGAGACAGAAGTCCATGACGGAAGGATCCTCCTTTCTTTCATCCGGAATCAGTTCCACATTGGTGGTCACTACCCCGATTCTGACACGGGGTCCAAGTCGCGGGGTCATCAGTAGTCCCATTCTGCCTATCTCTCCAAGTCCTGCATCCCGGGCAACGAGGGGACATACGACCTGGTAATGAGCATCTATGTGAGCCCGGGCATCATAGCCCAGAAACCTGAGGTATTGCGAAATAACTACTGCAATCTTCCCTGCTTCAAGGTACTGATGTGCCGACTCCATCACTGCAGGTCCCAATGGCCCGGCGTTGATCATCTCACGATCCATCTCCACCGTAAAGACAAAACCGAAACGATATGGCGGTTCTATCTTCTCTCCGTAGTTATAATGACGTCCTCCTGTATGATAGTAATGATAAGGCTGCATTACAGCCACCCCACTGCTTATGGCTCCCAGTTTTTCCGCCCAATCTTTCAAAAACCGGGTAATTCTGACAGGAGATATTTTCTCCTGCGCCTCAGCCACAGGGCCGGTAACACCCGAAGACATCTCTTCCACTGTCTGAAAAAAAGCATCTGCGGCAGGAAAGGTAAGAGGATCATAATACACCGCACAACGATTCAGCAAACCGGGCTTTTTGCGGAAGAGATCATCCGCTGCCTTATGCTCCGGATGACGCTTATAATATTCTTCAAACCTGTTCGTTCCAGGTTCCAATAAACGTCGGGAAAACATCACATTGCGTTCGTCAATCCTTCCGGAAGGCAGAGGGTCCGTGATCTCTTTTCTGATATGAGGAGGGATAAAAAAAAGTACCAATAAAATAAATAAAATGATTGCCGTCAAATACGGTACAACAGGCTGATGGATATAACCCGAAATAAAAATCACCCCCCCGATAATAAAGCCCGCAGCCAGAGATATCAAAGCGGCCCTCTTTTCCTTCTCCATCAAAGATAAAACAAATACCCACAGGAAAAATAAAAAAAGAAAACCTGCAATAATTCGAAAAATTATCTGGTAGCTGAAAGTAAACACAAACCGGGACAACAAATATTAGTAAAAAAAGCCAGGATAACGGCTTAAAATTATATAATTACTCTTCCGTTACAGACTACTCTCTTCCGAACCGGATTCTTCTTTTTTCTTCTTTGTTGTAGTTGATTTGGCAGTTTTCCTTGCTGCAGGTTTTGATGTTGCTCCGGCATCATCTGTTGCTTTCACTTTCTTTTCGGCTGAAGCAGTTTTTTTCTTTGCTGTCTTTGTAGTTGTTTCAGTCTTTGGGGAGGCCGTTTTCCGGGTAGTCGTAGATTTCCTGGCTGCAGGCTTTTTCTTTGTTTTTGCAGAGGTTTCAGTCTTGGCAAGCGGCTTTTCTTCAGGTACAAGTTCCTGTACCTTTTCTTCGATTTCGGCCTTTGCTCCTGCCATAACAACAGTATTCTCTTTTCTTTTATTCCGGGGGCGACGCACACCATAGGTGCCTCTGTAGAGTTTACCCCTCCTGGTTTTAATGTCTCCTTTTCCCATATCGGCTTAATATTAAGATAAAACGTTCTTTTATAAATTCCAAAAATATAAAAAGTTCCGGTACCTGGTAATTTTTCACAATAAAACATTTGATAAGAGGGGAAATATCAATAGATACCATGCACTCTTTCAACATTACAATACTCTTTTGTAAATTTGATTTTTTCTACTTACTCCACACCGCCAGGATGCTGAACCCTTCGGTTTTGACACACTGACAGGTAGAGACATAGAACATCCCTGCCCCCTCATGAATTGCGGCAGAATTATTCGCACAAAAAATTGAATAATGGGAATCACATTCCTGTCTAACCGATTAAACCCAAGTATTATGAATTGAAAAATTCAACCAGGCGAATAAAAATACATATTATTTTTAGAGGAAATTACGCAAAAGAAATTATCTTTTGCATAATCGACGAAAAAAAACAAACCAATCCGGGTTAAATAATATTCACTACTTTTAGCATCCAAACACCTGACATCATGACCTATGGAGAAAAGATCATACGTTTTCTGAACAATCTGTCACCTGATATGGATTTACCGGACGATATCCGGGTAATGAATCCTTATTTATCTAAAGAGGTCAAAGAAACTGTCAGTAGCTTTTACCGGAAGTTCTTTCCGGATGACAATCCCCGGACATTTCTCATCGGTATCAACCCCGGACGTTTCGGTGCCGGTATCACCGGCATCTCTTTTACAGATCCCATTCGCCTCGAAGAGGTTTGTCATATTTTCAATCCTTTTGATAAAAAACAGGAAATATCCTCTGTGTTCATGCATAAGATAATCCGGGCTTTCGGAGGGCCGGAAAAGTTTTACCGTCGTTTCTACGTTACAGCAGTTTGTCCTCTGGGATTTATCCGCAAGGGGAAAAATCTTAATTACTATGACCTGAAAGAATTGCAGCAGACAGTCATCCCGTTCATTGTAGCCACCCTGCAGGAACAACTGGAATTTGGGGCAAACCGGAAGACAGCTTATTGCATAGGCGAAGGGAAAAACTATAGATTTTTGAAGAAACTAAATGAATCCCATGATTTTTTTGAAAAGATCATTCCCCTGCCACATCCCCGGTTTGTGATGCAATACAGATATAAGGAAATAGAAGAATATATAAATTATTATCTGAAACGGCTAAGAATGTGATAGCCTTTTCTCCTGTTTCAAATTTTCGGATTCTCTTTACTTTTACCTTCAACCTTATGCAAACATGTTTGCTGCGGGATTATCGCTTCGCTCATGATCCCGTTTGGGAGACCCCTTGCAACACAACACATCTAAACCTTCGGATGCTTTTTACTTTTACCTTCAACCTTATGCAAACATGTTTGCTGCGGTTTCAGGTAAAAGT
>DRPN01000189.1 GCA_011374625.1 Bacteroidota bacterium | reverse complement strand
CGAACGGGCCCACAGCGCACGGGAAGCGGTGAAGATAGGGGGAGCGCTGGTCCAAAAATATGGCTATGCTTCCTCCGGCCGTACATATTGTATTGCCGGCCCGGAAGAAGCATGGATGCTCTCGGTGGTCAACGGAAAACACTGGGTGGCACAACGCGTACCCGATGACGAAGTGGCTGTTATCCCGAATTATTACACCATCACCCGTGTGGATTTAAAGGATACGGTGAATTTTTATGCTTCTCCCGACCTTATCGCTTATGCCCGGGAACGTGGGTGGTATGACCCTGCCAAAGACGGACCATTCAGCTTCAGGAAGGCATACGGGCGTCCGGCAAATCAGAGGAACAGAGGAAACATTACCCGTGAATGGGCGGCTCTGAACATCCTCTCTGCCAAACAATACCTACTGGATGAACCTTTTCCGTTCAGCTTCAAACCGGCCCGAAAGGTGACGATCCCTGTGCTGATGACCATACTTAGAAACCATTATGAAGGGACCCCCCTCGACCTGACAGACGGGTATAAAAAAGGCAGCCCCCATTACACCAAAGAACGTACGATCTGTACAGCTACCACACAATATGGTTTTGTGGCCGAATTAAGAAGCTGGATGCCTCCACAGATCGGGGCGGTGATGTGGCTGGCCCCAAGCCGTCCATGTACCCAGGCTTTTACCCCCTGGTATGCCGGGATTACAAGTATCCCACGGGATTATGACGGAGGAGATTATCTGAAAGCCCTGAAAAACCATTTTCATCCGGATGAGTCATTGTATACCCTGGAAAAAGCACCTGCTTATACCAGTTTTACGGAATTCTGTTTATATGCCGACAGTAGCTACGCTTCCCTGATCGCCAAAGTAAAACCGGCCAACCTGAAGTTTGAAGCAGATGTCCGGAAAAACACGGAAAGCTTTGAACGGATGGTATTGCCTCTTTTCGACAGTGAGCCTGACAAGGCCCGCGATATGATCACCAAATTCACAGGCCGCCTTGCCGAAGAAAACCTGAAACGAAATATAGCACGAAAAAGATAAGATGGTTGATATTGATAGCCTATGATTGTTTCTCGCAAATTACGCAGATTTTCGCAGATAACTTAACCCTTCAACCCTAATTTATAATTTTTACCACACTTCAAACTTCTTCATCATGATTAAAAAATTTGTACTATTCTTTGCCGTTTTGCTGGTAGCGTTATTGACCACCGGCCTTATTTTGAATCCGGCTTCTCTGGAAGTATCTCAGACCACTTGTGAAGACCTTACAAACCCCTTGGGACTGGATGACCTGCATCCCCGCCTGAGTTGGCAGTTGTCGGGTGAAGGAAGGAATATCCTGCAGACTGCTTATGAAATCCGGGTAGCATCTGCCCCGGAGCGACTGCTGATGAAGTCAAAACTTATCTGGTCCAGCGGTAAGGTGAATAGCGATCAATCGGTGTATGTTCTGTATAACGGACCTGCATTGTCATCCGGTCAGCGGGTTTATTGGCAGGTGCGTGTATGGGATAACCACGGTCACCGGTCGGCTTGGAGTAAAACGGCCTGGTGGGAAATGGGATTGCTGCAGCCGGGGGACTGGAAAGCCTCCTGGATCATTTCTCTGGTACCGGAGGATACAATGAAGTCATCTCCGGCTCAGATGTTTCGGCATGAGTTCACGATAAAAAAGAAAATCCGGACTGCCAGGGCCTATGTCTCGGCACATGGTCTTTACGAGATGTACCTGAATGGTAAAAAAGTGGGAGATCAGTTATTTACCCCTGGATGGACCAGCTATCATAAACGATTGCAATACCAGGTATATGATATTACCGGCATGCTCCGAAAGGGCAATAATGCTGCAGGGGCCCTGGTGGGGGATGGATGGTACAGGGGGCGTCCTGCTTTCCGTGGTAACCGTCATGTGTACGGATCAAAACTGGCCTTGTTGATGCAGATCGTGGTGGAGTATGAGGATGGAACAAAAGAAATCTTCGGGACGGATGAGTCCTGGAAATCTTCTACGGGACCGGTGCGGATGTCCGACATATACAACGGGGAGATTTACGATGCCCGTCTGGAGAATCCGGCTTGGAAAAATCCTGGCTATGACGATAATATGTGGAAAGGGGTGAAAATAGAAGATTATCCGAAGAACATCCTGGTGGCTTCAGAAGGATTGCCGGTGAAACGCATTCAGGAGGTCAAACCCTTGAAAATATTGGTAACCCCCGAAGGAGATACAGTTGTGGATATGGGACAGAATATGGTTGGCTGGATACGTCTCAAAGTACAGGGGCCGGCCGGCACAAAGGTTATTTTGCGTCATGCGGAAGTGCTGGATAAAAACGGGAACTTCTACACTGAAAACCTGCGTGCCGCCAAACAAACGGATACTTATATCCTGAAAGGGAAAGGGGCAGAGGTTTTTGAGCCTCATTTTACTTTTCACGGCTTTCGTTATGTGGCTGTAATGGGGTATCCGGGCACACTGACCGCAGACAAGCTTACAGGTGTTGTAATCCATTCGGCTTTTAAGCCCACTGGCGTTTTTTCCTGTTCTGACTCTCTGGTTAATCAGCTACAACATAATATACAGTGGGGGATGAAAGGCAATTTTCTGGATGTACCTACCGATTGTCCGCAAAGGGATGAACGGCTTGGATGGACAGGTGATGCACAGGTCTTTGCTTCCACGGCCTGTTTTAACGGTAACGTGGTTGCTTTTTACCGGAAGTGGATGAAAGACTTTACCGCCGACCAGCAACAGGAAGGACAGGTCCCCCATGTGATCCCTGACGTGTTGTCGCGTAATGGTAAAGGAGCTTCTGCAGCTGCCGGATGGGCCGACGCGGCCGTGATCGTACCATGGACCGTATATGTCAGTTACGGTGATAAGAAAATACTCAAAAATCAGTACGAATGCATGAAAAAATGGGTGGACTATCAGGCTGCCCGTGCCGGTAATACTTACTTCTGGAATACCGACTTTACTTTTGGAGACTGGCTGTCCTACCATTCCGATGCTTCGGATTACCCGGGGGCCTATACCGATAAGGATTTTTTGGGACAGGTCTATTTTGCCCGCTCTACTCTGTTAATGGCAAAAACAGCTGAAGTGCTCGGGAAAAAGGAGGATGCTGAGTATTACAGGGCATTGTTTGAAAAGATCAAAAAAGTCTTCCAAGATGAGTTTGTTACCCCCGAAGGCCGATTGTCACCTAATACCCAAACGGCTTATGTGCAGGCTTTGTCACTCGGACTTATCCCACAGGATCTGGAAGAAAAGGCCGCTTATCGTCTGGCCGGCAATGTGGAGTCTTTCGGACATCTGACCACCGGCTTTCTGGGCGCCTTCCTGTTGTGTCCCGTGTTGTCGGACTATGGATATACAGATCTGGCATACCGGTTGCTGAAAAGGAAAAAATATCCTTCCTGGCTTTATCCTGTTACCAAAGGGGCAACGACCATCTGGGAGCGATGGGATGGTATCAAACCCGACGGCACCTTCCAGAATCCCGGCATGAACTCGTTTAACCACTATGCTTATGGAGCCATAGGCGAGTGGATGTACCGTTATATGGCCGGACTGAATCCGGATGAACGGTACCCCGGGTACAAACACATTATTATTCACCCCAGACCGGGGGGAGGTTTTTCCTTTGCTTCTGCCTCTTTGATGACCCATTACGGAAAAGTTTCAACCTATTGGAACAGGGGTGCTTCCGGCGGATTAACCATTGAGGTAGAGATTCCCTGTAACACTACCGCTACCGTTGTACTGCCGGGGGCTGTCGGTAAAAACGTAATCATGGATGGGCTACCCGTTGAAAATAATGTCTCTTCCGATAAGATCAGGAAAGAAAATGGGAATATGATACTGGAACTGGGATCGGGAGTGTATGGGTTTACGTATGAATAAAAGCCATGTTCCATATCACTCCGAAATTGTAATTAACATTAAAAAGAAAACAGGATGATGTGTGATAAACCTAAATGTGTATTTATAACTTACCGGATTCCCGAAGAGAGTGTCGAGCCTTTGTTACAGGCCGGTTGTAAAGTGGTCTGGCCCAAAGGACGAAAAGCTACCTATGAAGAGCTTGAACAAAATCTTCCCTGTTGCGATGCGGTACTGTCTGTTTTTGGGAACCCTTTTCCGGATGAACTGATCGAAAAAGCCAGTCGCCTGAAGATACTGAGTAATTACGGCGCCGGAGTGGACAATATCAACCTGGCGCTGGCTACCGAAAAAGGCATTGTGGTTACCAATACACCTGACCAGGTGACAGAGCCTACGGCTGAGCTGGCTATGACCTTGATGTTGTCGCTGGCTCGCCGTGTTACTGAGATGGATCGGAAACTCCGGCAGGACAAACGGCAGGTGCGATGGGGTGTGATGGAAAATCTGGGTTTTACACTGGAAAATAAAACCATAGGAATCATAGGAATGGGACGTATCGGAAAAGCCACAGCCCGCCGGGCTCGCGCTTTCAGGATGAAAATTGTCTATTATAATCGTCACCGCTTGCCAAAGGATGAGGAGAAAAAACTGGAGATAAGGTATGTGCCCCTCGATACCCTGTTACGGATTGCCGATGTAGTGTCTCTCCATACCCCGCTGACAAAAGAAACCAGGCATCTGATCGGAGAAAAAGAACTGGAATTAATGAAACCTTCTGCAATCCTGGTAAATACGGCCCGTGGGCCAGTGGTGAACGAGCAGGCCCTGATCCGGGCGCTGCAGGAGAAAAAAATTGCCGGTGCCGCCCTCGACGTGTTTGAGAAAGAACCGGAAATACCGGACGCTTTCCTCCAAATGGATCATGTCGTTGCCGTACCTCATATCGGTACGGCCGCCTGGGAAACACGCGTGGAGATAGGCCGTCAGGCCGCCCGTAATATCCTTGACTTTTTTTCAGGTAAGACACTCAAATATTGCGTTAACAAGGAAGTGCTGGATTCAAATCCCGGGTAATATTTTTCTTCTCTTATAACTCATCATTTTTTATCCACCGAAGTCAGAAGGATGAAAAAGCCCCGCAATTCCATTTTAAAAAAACATATTTTTATCGAAACCAATACAGGAGAGAGATGATCAATGAAAAACTACTGAATCCCGGGAGTATTGTGGTGATCGGAGGATCTGATGATACCCGCAAGCCCGGGGGCAGGGTGCTGGAAAACCTGATTAAGGGAAACTATGCGGGCAGGTTGTATGTGGTCAACCCAAAAGCAGACCGGGTACAGGGTATTCGCTCCTTTCATGATGTTAAAGATCTGCCTCGGGTAGATCTTGCTATCCTGGCCATTGCAGCCCGATTTACTTTGCCTGCCGTGGAAGTGTTGGCACGGGAAAAAGGGGTGAAAGCATTTATTATCCTTTCGGCCGGTTTTGGGGAAGAAAGCCCCGAAGGAGCCGAACTGGAAAAACAAATTGTCCGGGTGATCGAAGAAAATGGCGGAGCACTGATCGGACCCAACTGTATAGGAGTGATTACCCCCGCATATAGTGGTGTTTTTACCACGCCGGTACCCAAACTCGATCCGAATGGAGTGACCCTTATTTCCGGCTCCGGAGCTACAGCTGTTTTTATCGTGGAGGCGGGCATGCCCAACGGTCTTTCTTTTGCAGCCGTCTATTCCGTGGGTAACAGTGCACAGAATGGTGTGGAAGATGTGCTGGCCTATATGGATGAACATTTTGACCCGGAAAACAGTTCAAAAGTGATCCTGCTCTATCTGGAAGCTATACATGATCCATTATCCTTGCTGAGGCATGCCTCCTCTCTGGTACGTAAAGGATACCGCATAGCGGCCGTGAAAGCAGGTACCTCGGTGGCAGGCAGCCTAGCCGCTTCATCACACACAGGGGCCATGACCGGCTCGGATGAAGCAGCTGCAGCTCTCTTTAGGAAAGCCGGTATCGTACGCTGTTACAGCCGCGAAGAACTGGTGACCGTAGCCGGTGTGATGAGCCATCCCCTGCCGGAAGGTAAAAACTTTGCCGTTATCACCCATGCCGGCGGCCCGGCGGTGATGCTTACCGATACCCTCTCGGAAGAAGGCCTGCATGTGCCTCCCCTGACAGGACCGGCGGCAGAAGCTTTGAAAGACAAACTCTTTCCCGGATCGTCTGTGAAGAATCCCGTCGATTTCCTTGCGACCGGCACGGCTGAACAACTGGGGTATATCATTGATGCCTGTGAAAAGGATTTTGAGAATATTGATGCTATGGTGGTGATATTCGGAAGTCCCGGTCTTTTTCCCGTGGATGATGTGTATGACCTGCTGGATCAGAAGATGAAAAGCTGCAGGAAACCTATATTTCCTGTTCTGCCTTCCGTGATTAATGTGAAGCGGGAAATTGAAAATTTTATTGCCAGAGGCAGAATTAACTTTCCGGATGAGGTGGTGCTGGGCAGGGCCCTGGGGAAAGTCCTGAACCGCCCGGGGCCTTTTTTTGAGGAAAAAACGATTGAAAAAAAGGAGAAAGTCGTTGAAGATTTCCCGGAAGGATACCTGAATCCGTTTACGGTACATCGTTTGTTGACAGAAGCAGGAATCCCCGTGGTAAAGGAAAAGGTGTGCAACTCGCTGCAGGAGGCGCTGGCTTTTGCCAGGGAGATGGGCTTTCCGGCCGTAATGAAGGCAGTCGGTCTCGTTCATAAATCGGATGCAGGAGGAGTTATTACCGGCATTGCTTCCGAAAAGGAAGTGGAGGAAAGTTTCGGGAAAATTATGCAAATAGAAGGAGTCGACAGCGTTTTATTACAGCCTATGTTACAGGGTACGGAACTGTTTGCCGGGGTAAAGCGGGAACCCGGCTTCGGACATATCGTTCTGTGTGGACTGGGAGGTATATTTATAGAAGTGTTGCGTGACTACATGGCTACCCTGGCACCACTCGAAGAGGAGGAAGCCCTCTATTTGATCCGCCACCTGAAAGGCTATAAACTGTTCAGGGGAACTCGGGGTAAACCGGGAATAGACGAGCGGGCATTTTCCAGGATCCTGATGGCTCTTGCCCGCATGACGGAGAAATATCCTGCTATTGCGGAAATAGACCTGAACCCCCTCCTGGCGGAAGAAAACAGGATTACCGTCGTGGATGCAAGGATAAGAATCGAAAAATGAAAAGTGCCTGAAATTAATAGTTGCGGTTTTGTAGATAAGGCCCTCAGGGCCTTATCTTAATAATCTGTTATCAACGGAAATAATAACGGAAAAAAATAGGGTCAACCTGTGACCTGTTCGGATAGTTTGGCAAATTATATTATCCTAAATTATGCATTAGGAAGCTCGAGAGAGATGTATTGATGTGTTAGTTGTAGTTAATCCTTTGCTCCGCTGAAGCTACGCGAAAGCGATTAGCACTGGAAAACATTTTTGTTTTTCTATTGTGGATTTTGGGTTTATCATTTCAGGAGAATATATTTTCATATTTTTATCCGAAATTCCGTAACCTATCTTTTATCATGATTAAAATTTATATTTGTACCTTTGTTTCTTAATAGAATGAACTGGCAATAAATAACAAATATGGAAAAAATAGGATTGTTTTATGGCCCGGAAGGAGGGAGTGTTGAGAAAGTTGCCCGGATGATTAAGGATCGTCTGAAAGACCGGGGAGATCTGTTATTGGTGAAAAACAGTATGGCACAAGACCTGGAAAAATACAGGAATATCATTTTTGGCATCTCTACCGTGGGCACGGAAACCTGGGCCATGGAAAGCCCTAGTGATGACTGGGCACGTTTTATGCCTGAGCTGAGAAAAGTAAATCATCATGGAAAAACTTATGCTATCTACGGGCTGGGAGACCATATTACCTATTCCAACCATTTTGCGGATGCTATGGGGGTCTTGGGCAAGGAACTGCTCAGACAGGGAGCCAGGATTGTCGGACAGGTGCCGGTAGTGGAGTATGAATTCGATGATTCAGAAGCTGTGATCGATGATCATTTTATAGGCCTCCCGCTGGATGAGGATTATGAATCGGAAAAAACCCCGGAACGACTGGATAAATGGCTGGCCAATATCCTTAAAGAATTCAGCTAAAGAATAATAAATGGAGGGCAGCAAAAATTATGCTACCCTTTTTGTTTCATTGAATCCTGTCTTTATGAGAAAAACACCTGTTGATGCACAGATCGTTGAAGAGGTCATTCGGAAAAGTTGTTTGGAAAGGGTAGGGAAAGGTTCTATCCGGGAAATCGTCCGTACCGTAAATCAACTTCAGGAACGTTCCGGCATACCTTATATCCGCATGGAAATGGGAGTGCCCGGACTGCCGGCAGCGCCTCCTGGTGTCGAGGCCGAAATAGAAGCGCTGAAAAGAGGGGTGGCAGCCAGTTATCCGATGATCGAAGGCGTAAAAGAATTGAAAGAAGAGATTTCCCGCTTTGCCAGATTGTTTATGGATATCGAAGTTGATCCCAAAGGATGCCTGCCTACCGTAGGCAGTATGATGGGTTCTATGGCTGCTTTCATGGTAGTCAACCGTACCGATCCTGCCAAGGAAGGAACCCTCTTCCTCGATCCGGGATTTCCCGTGCAGAAACAACAATGCCACGTACTGGGACATAATTTTATGTCATTCGATGTCTATGATAACCGGGGTCCTAAACTGAAAGAAAAACTGTTTGAATACCTTGAAACAGGCAAAGTATCCAGTATCCTTTATTCCAGTCCCAATAACCCTGCCTGGTTTATCCTTACCGAAGAAGAGTTACAGATTATCGGCGAAATGGCGACTGAGTATGGGGTGATAGTCATCGAAGATCTGGCTTATTTTGGCATGGACTTCCGCAAAGATTATTCAAAACCCGGAGAACCGCCTTATCAGCCTACCGTGGCAAGATATACAGATAATTATGTGTTGCTGATATCCAGTTCCAAGTCTTTTTGTTATGCCGGACAACGTGTCGGAATGATGATTATATCGGACGTGCTTTATAATCGCCGTTTCCCGGCCCTGAAACGCTATTTTCCCTCTTCGGAGTTCGGCTATGCCATGATCTACGGAGCACTCTATTCCCTCTCGGCAGGCGTATCTCATTCTTCACAGTATGCTTTGCAGGGAATCCTTAAAGCGGCTAATGACGGAACATATAATTTTGTGGAGCAGGTGCGTGAATATGGCAGGAAGGCCGCTATTATGAAAGAGATATTCACCAGAAACGGTTTCCGGATCGTTTACGACAAGGATGTGGACCAACCGATAGGCGATGGTTTTTACTTTACGGTATCTTATCCGGGACTTTCCGGGGCGGAACTGGTGGAAGAATTGCTTTATTACGGTATTGGAGCTATTTCACTGGAGATAACCGGAAGCAATCGTACCGAAGGAATACGAGCCTGTGTCTCCCAAGTCATGCCTGATCAGTTTAAAGACCTGGAAGAGAGACTGAAATGGTTCCGGAAAGATCATCCGGTGGCTTGAAATTGTTAAGGAGCAGTTTTTAATATGACAAAAAACAGGATCAGATATTATTTGAAAATATTACTTTTAGGCCGGTTAAAATAAAAATATATAATTATGGCTAAAGTCAAGGGGGCGATCGTGGTGGATACGGAACGATGCAAGGGCTGTGAGCTTTGTGTGATCTCCTGTCCGACCCATGTGATTGCCATGTCCAAAAATGTGAACAGCAAAGGCTATCACTATGCCTATATGGAGAATCCCGATGCGTGTAACGGATGTACCAACTGTGCTGTAGTATGTCCCGACGGGGTGATCACGGTTTATCGTATGAAAGTGGAGGAAAAAACCGAAGTTTGAAAAAATTGAAAAATATGGAAGAAGATTTTGTATTAATGAAAGGAAATGAGGCCTTGGCCGAGGCAGCTATCAGGGCGGGTGCCGATGGCTATTTCGGATATCCTATTACGCCGCAGAGTGAGGTGATGGAATACCTTACGGCCGCCAAACCCTGGGAACGTACCGGGATGGTGGTATTGCAGGCCGAAAGTGAAGTGTCGGCGATCAACATGTTGTATGGTGGCGCCGGCGCCGGTAAGAGGGTTATGACCTCTTCCTCCAGCCCGGGGATAAGCCTCATGCAGGAAGGGATCTCCTATATCGCCGGCGCCGAGCTGCCGGTGGTCGTCGCCAATGTTGTGCGGGGAGGCCCGGGATTGGGGACAATCCAGCCCTCACAATCAGATTATTTTCAGGCCACCAAAGGCGGAGGCCATGGCGACTATCATCTGCTGGTACTCGCACCCTCGTCCGTACAGGAAATGGCCGATTTTATGCCCCTGGCTTTCGACCTGGCTTTCAAATACCGCAATCCGGTTATGATCCTGTCCGACGGGGCCATCGGCCAGATGATGGAGAAAGTGAAATTCCAGCCTCAACGTCCCAGAATGAAAGATGAAGAGCTGCCGGATTGGGCTACCACCGGTAAAAAACCGGACCGTGAACGGAATATCATCACCAGCCTCGACCTGGATCCCTATCGTCAGGAACGGTTTAACCGGAAACTGATCGAAAAATACCAGAAGATGAAAGAGGAAGAGGTGCGGTACGAAACTTTCCAATGTGAAGATGCCGAGTACCTCTTCGTGGCATATGGCACCAGCTCCCGAATATGCCAGAAATCAGTTCAGCTGGCCCGGGAAAAAGGCATCAAGGCAGGCCTGTTCAGACCCATCACCCTGTTTCCGTTCCCGGAAAAACAAGTGGGAGCCCTTGCCGACCAGGTAAGGGGGATGCTGAGCGTGGAAATGAGCGCCGGCCAGATGGTAGAAGATGTACGGCTGGCGACGAACGGAAAGGTACCGGTCGAACATTATGGCAGAATGGGTGGAGTGATCCCTGCTCCCGACGAGATCGTAGAAGTGTTAATACAAAAATTTATCGGAGGTTGATATGGCTGACATAGATATTAAAGATATTGTAAAGGAAGAAAATATAGTCTATAAAAAGACCAAGGTTCTTACCGACAAGGTGATGCACTACTGTCCGGGATGCGGACATAGTACGACCCACAGGATCATCGCCGAGGTGATCGAGGAAATGGGTATCCAGGACAAGACCATAGGCATTGCACCGGTGGGTTGCTCGGTATTCATGTATGATTATATTGATGTAGATACCCAGGAGGCAGCCCACGGCCGGGCACCGGCATTGGCCACTGCGATCAAAAGACTGCTGCCAGACAGGTTTGTGTTTACTTATCAGGGTGACGGCGACCTGGCGGCCATCGGCACGGCCGAGACCATTCATGCCTGCAACCGGGGTGAGAATATCACAATGATATTTATCAACAACGGGATATACGGGATGACCGGCGGCCAGATGGCCCCTACCTCCCTGGAAGGTATGCGTACTTCAACAACTCCCTACGGAAGGGATCCGGGTCTTATGGGACATCCGATAAAGATGACCGAGCTGGTGGCCCAACTGCCAGGAACTTACTATGTGACCCGGCAGGCTGTACATACCCCTAATTTGGTGCGGAAAACCAAAAAAGCCATACGCAAGGCCTTTGAATACCAGAAACTCAACAAAGGCGTTTCTTTTGTGGAGGTGGTTTCCAATTGTAATTCGGGATGGAAAATGACACCTGTGAAGGCTGTGAAATGGCTGGACGAAAACATGCTTTCTTTCTATCCGCTGGGAGATATAAAAGTACCGGAAAAATAATTAAAACTAAACAGGAAAATATACGATTATGACTGAAGAAATTATCATAGCCGGTTTTGGCGGACAGGGAGTCCTTTCTATGGGGAAGATCCTTTGTTATTCAGGCGTAATGCAAGGTAAGGAAGTGAGTTGGATGCCTTCTTACGGACCAGAGATGCGGGGGGGTACGGCCAACGTGACCGTCATTATTAGCGATGAACGTATCAGTTCGCCTATTCTTAATGCGTATGACACGGCCATCATCCTGAACCAGCAATCGCTGGATAAGTTTGAAAAAACGGTCAAACCGGGAGGGATTCTTCTGTATGACGGCAACGGCATCTCCCGGCATCCTGAACGTACGGATATCAATATCTATCGTGCTGATGGTACGGAGGAAGCTGCTAAAATGGAGACCACCCGTACCTTTAATATGATCATGCTGGGGGCCTTTCTGAAGATCAAACCCATTGTCGAACTGGATAATGTGATCAAAGGTCTGAAAAAATCCCTGCCCGAACGTTATCACCACTTGCTCCCCCTGAATGAAAAAGCCATTCACCGCGGCATGAAAATTGTACAGGAAATAAATGTGGCGGAGAAGGTGCGATAGGATCTGATAGTAAGGCCCTTGCTTTATCGAACCTTATGATTGTTGTAAAGTAATGTCTGATAAGTGCTTTTAATCCAATGTAAAAAGTTCTTCATCAGCGATCTCTTCCAGCAACCGGAGAGCCTTGTCAATTTGTTTTTTCTTCCCGTCAACATCCAGCCATATGCCTCCTTCGGCACCACCTACACCCCCCCCGGCCATCAGCCTGGCTTTTACACCAAAAAGAATTTTTAGTGCTTCAATCTCCGTAATAATATCCCCGGAAACAGGCATTAAACGCAATCCTTTGTTTCCCGGGTTATTCACAAGTGCTGCTACCTCGTCGATATTGTCATATATCCTTTTCTCCAGTCCGACAGGAATAATCAGTTTTATCCTTCTTCCGATAACGGCTTGCAAAAGTGTCAATGTTGTGCCACCCTTTGGGTGTGCAATGAAAATTCCTGCTTTGTTTTGATTGGGATTTATGCAATTAGCCCCTTTCAGAATAATATCTCCTTCAACGAGTTGATCAACCACGTCAAAAATAGTTTTTCCTTTTTGCCATACTCCTTGTGAAATAATCACATCCCCTGCAAAAACATTTTTTACTGTTGCTGAATTATTATTGATAGCAGGGGTTGCTATTCCCCTGAAAAAATGGTTTCGTTGAAAGCCTTCCGACTGATCCAGCTTTTTCAACCATTCTTCGGCAATATATCCGTTGGTGGTGCCTGCAATGATAACCACCGTTCTTTTTTCAATGGCCTCTTTTACCGGGGCATATTCCAAAAGTGCTCTGGCAATCAGTCTTTTACCGGCTGCAGGTGTAAGCATGTATTGGATCATTATCGTATATATTTTTATTCACATTAATCATAGTCAAATCCATACTTTTTTATATCCTGAAAAATTGCAAATCTTTGCTTGATTTTTCGAGGATGCTTGCCTGTCCGACGACTGGAGCTATCCAAGCGGAAAAATAAAGTTTTTCGGTACTCTAAACTTTTAACTTTCATAAAAATGCATATCCCTGATATACTCCCACACTTTCTCCCGGAAAAAGAACCGCATATTCTTGCCTTTCCCGATAGCCTGCCGGAGGAAACTGGAGGAGATCTCTATGAGCGGGGCCTGCGAGACAGTAATACGGGCTTCTGGTAACAATTTCTCCACAGAAGGATGCAGTTGTTGGTTTTCGGAGCCTTTTCTGGGATATACAATGATTTCGTAGTTTCTGACAAGATGTTCAAAGTTTTTCCATTTATAAAGGGTGACCAGATTGTCGGTGCCCATGATCAGCACAAATTCCCGTTGCGGATATTTTTCCGACAGGTAAGCCAGGGTGTCAATGGTGTAGGAAGGTTTGGGCAGGCGGAACTCGATGTCCGTAGCCCGGATACGTGGATCATTATCCAGGGCCAGGTTAACCAGTTCGAGGCGGTGGTATTCAGGCAGGAGAGAAGCACGTTTTTTCAACGGGTTGTGAGGAGATACTACAAACCATATCTGTTTCAGTCCGGCATATTCCAAAAAATAATTGGCAATGGCCGTATGGCCAATATGTACCGGGTTGAAGCTTCCAAAAAAGAGTCCGGTTTTCATTTTTCTATGAAGTTTTTCACGATATCTTCGGCTTTTGGCAGGCTCTCTGCCAGTTTGTCATTGACCAGTTTGATATCGAACTTGTCTGCATATTTCATCTCTTGCCGGGCTTTTGCCACCCGTTCCCGGATACTTTCCTCGGAGTCGGCGGAGCGGTTGCGCAACCGATTATGCAGTTCTTCAATGGAAGGAGGCATCACGAAAACAGCCAGCGCTTGTTTCCCATACAGCTTTTTAATGTTCAGGGCTCCTTTCACATCCACATCAAATACCACATGGTATCCTCTGTCTAGGAGCCGTTGTACTTCCGATTTCAGTGTGCCGTAATAGGTCCCTTTGTATACTTCTTCCCATTCGACAAAAGCATCTTCTTCGATCTTGTTTCTGAATTCATTCATTGATAAAAAATAATAATCCTTCCCATCTTCCTCATGATCCCGCCGGGGCCGGGTGGTGGCTGATACCGAGAATGCCAGGTTGGGAAATGTCTTCAGCAGGTGTTTGACAATAGTGGTTTTTCCGGCACCCGAAGGCGAAGAAAAGATCAGTATCTTTCTATCTGGAGGAGAGGTACTGTTCTGTCGGTTTTTTATAGGCATAAACAAATTATTTAAAGAACGTTGAATGTCTGTTCCTTGATTTTTTCCAATTCATCTTTCATCATGACCACCAGTTTCTGTATGTTGGTATGGTTGGCTTTGGAGCCCAGTGTGTTGATCTCCCTTCCCATTTCTTGAACAATAAAACCCAGTTTTTTCCCGATATTACTACCATTGTTCATGGTTTCCAGGAAATATTCGCAGTGGTGGGCCAGTCGGATTTTTTCTTCGTTGATGTCCAGTTTGTCCAGGTAGTATGCAATCTCCTGCTCAAAACGTTCGCGGTCATTGGTGTTTATACCTCCCAATTCATGGAGATTCTTCTCCAGTCGGTTCCGGATCGTTTGGATCCTCTCATTTTCAAAGGGGGAAACTTGCTCTAAAAGATCCAGGATGGAATATACATGAGTCTGCATGTCTTTTTTGATGGAACTGCCTTCCTGTTCACGAAAACGGGTTACTTTGGCAATGGCTTCTTCCACAGTCTGAACAATTTGTTGCCATTCGGTTTCATTGATCTCAAGGAAAGTATCGGCAAGTACTTCCGGCCAGTGCAACAGAGACTGGATGAGAGGTTCTTCGGACCGGATATCCAGCTCTTTTGCCATATCACGTAATTGGCGGAGATAATGTTTGACTGCTGTTTTGTTGACTGCTGGATAAGTTTCACCGGTAAAGTCCAACACGGTCATGGAAAGATCTATTTTGCCGCGTACAAGTTTTTCTGTCAGGATCTTCCTGATGATAATATCTTTATTGCGGTAAGCTGCCGGAAGCCTTGTAGATATATCAACCTGCTTGGAATTCAGTGATTTGATTTCCACTGTTATCTGTCTGTCAGGGAAATCTTTGATTGCTTTCCCATAGCCGGTCATAGACTGAATCATGTTTTCTGTGTTTATGTTAAATGAACAAATTTACGATAATTTATGGGAGGGGAAAAATAGCAAGCTTTGTGTTAAAAATTTATTAGCTGAAATTCATTAAATTAGTGTGTTTCGCACACGAAATCAGCAAGCTTCACTTGCACAGATAATAAAAATGATTTTTCACGGAAATGTGTATCTGTGTATTAAAAAGTGATTGATTTTAAGCATAAAATATAAGACATTCAATTATTTTTTTATTCTGTGTTATTTTATTTGATGTACACTTCTATGATCTTTGCTTCTTCTTCAGGTTTAAGCCTGATGTCTTTCAATACGGCAGGGATCAATATGCTTTCGCCCATCTTTAATGTGGAAATTCCGTTTTCATGTTCAATTCCGGTTGTTCCTTCAACCCCGATATAGATAACAAAAGAATCCAGATCATAGTAATCTTTTTCCAGAGGTTTGTTGAAATGTATGAACTGAGTATTGAAATAATTACAATGTACAAGGTCGATGGTTTGATTAAGATGATCTTTGTAAGGGATTTTATACTCCGGATAATACTTAAAATCTATCACGTCTATTGCCAGGTCAGTATGCAGTTCCCTGCTTTTGCCGTTGGCATCCACCCTGTCCCAGTCGTAGATGCGGTAAGTGATATCTGAAGTTTGCTGAATTTCAGTGAGCAGAATGCCGGCGCCGATGGCATGAACACGCCCTGGCGGGATAAAAAATACATCACCGGCCATAGCCTCTTCGCTGTTCAATATCTCACGGAGGGTTTTGTTTTTAAGATGTTGTAGATATTCTTCCCTGCTTACATCATTATTGAACCCTATAATGATCTCCGAGCCAGGATTAGCTTGGAGAATATACCACATCTCCGTTTTACCATAGGCATGATGTCTCTGAAAAGCAGTTTTATCATCGGGATGTACCTGTACAGACAAAATATCACTGGCATCAATAAATTTTATAAGCAAGGGGAATTCCACTCCGAATTTATCATACACCTTGTCACCGACAAGATCTCCCATGTAGATTTCTACCAGCTCTTCCAGATTGTTTCCGGCCAGGAAACCATTTTTTACAACCGAAATATTCTCTTGCACACCGGATATTTCCCAGCTCTCGCCGACTTTCTGCATGTTTCCGGTATCTTTATGAAGAAAGTTCCTCAATTTGTCGTTGCCCCATATTTTGGTTTTATAGATAGGATGAAAAGAGAGAGGATAAAGTGATGTCATGACATAAGATTTTAATCAGGTTGATAGTCTGCAATGTACACATTTTTAAGAATATACGCTTCCTGTTCGATAACTTTTTTATGTAATGGATGATTGCGGTAGACATTCAGGTCGTTAGGGGAATCAAACGTGCTGCCCATCACGATATCCCACGCATGGAGGGAGGCGTTGAAATTGATGCCTGCCTCGTATTCCCGGATGGAAGGGATCTGTTCTTTTAGTAGTGATAAAAAAGTATTTTCTGGAAAATCGATTTGTCGTTTTTTCGCCGTTTCATTAAGATTTCCGGATAATTTGAAAAAAACGATATGTCGAATCATTGCAGATGAGTATTTGAATGTTTAAATTGCTGCGGTATTTGTTTATTGGTAACTGCGAAAATATAAAAAATGTTGATTGTTGGCATAGCCGGAGGTACTGGTTCAGGGAAGACCACCGTGGTGCGCAAGATCATCGAACGGCTACCGGCCGGTGAGGTAGCTGTCCTGCCTCAGGATGCCTATTACAGGGACAATAGTCATCTGCCTTTGGAACAACGGCAGGAGATCAATTTTGACCATCCTTCATCCATTGAATTTTCTCTACTGGTAAAGCACCTGAAAATGCTGAAGGCCGGAAAAACCATCCAACGACCGGTATATTCATATCTTTCCTGCACACGAGCCCGTGAAACGGTGACGATAAGTCCCAAACATGTTATTTTGGTTGAGGGTATTCTGATCCTGACGAATGAAGCACTGCGGGAACAGATGGATATTAAGGTCTATGTGGATGCTGATGCCGACGACCGACTGGGAAGGGTGATCAAGCGGGATATACGCGAACGTGGCCGGTCGGTGGACAAGGTATTGGAGAGATATGACAAAACTGTGAAACCTATGTATCTGCAGTTCATCGAACCTACAAAAAGATATGCCGATATTATTGTTCCTCAAGGGGGTAGCAATGAGGTGGCTATTGATATCCTGACAACAATCATCGAGAAAAACCTGAAGACTCACCTGTAAATATGTTTTCTTATGCCGGATAAAGTTCCCATTCAGCAGATTCTGTTCCTGGATATTGAAACCGTGCCGATGACGGAAAAATTTGATGAGATGCCCGGAAATTTTAGAAAATTATGGATTTGCAAAGCTAATAAGTTATGTGGAGAAGAGGGAGAATCGGCGGAAGATAAATTTGAGAGGGCTGGTATCTATGCAGAGTTTGGCAAGGTGGTTTGCATTTCCGTGGGGATGTTTCATCAAAAAGAAGGAAAGTGGCATTTTCGGTTAAAATCATTTTTTGGGGAAGATGAAAAAGAAGTGCTAAAAGAGTTTATTGCTTTATTGAATGGCATGAGGGATAAAAATCCTTATTTGTGTGCACACAACGGAAAGGAGTTTGATTTTCCCTATTTGGCGCGCCGCATTATCATAAACCGGTTGAAACTGCCTGCTTTGCTTGAGGTGGCCGGCAAAAAACCATGGGAAGTACCCTTCCTGGATACCATGGAACTATGGAAATTCGGTGATTATAAGCATTATACTTCTTTGGAATTGCTGTCAGCAGTTTTTGACATTCCCACATCCAAGGATGATATTGACGGAAGCCAGGTAGCAAAGGTGTATTATAAAGAGAAAGATCTGAAAAGAATAGCTGTATATTGTGAAAAGGATGTCCTGACGACGGCACGTGTTTATCAGCGATATTTGGGATTAGAACCAGTGTCGGATGAAAAAGTGGTCTCAGCTACAGATCTGCAGAAAAAAGAATAAACATTATCCAAGGAAATCCAGAATTTTTGTAACAAAAAAATCCGGTTGCTCGGCATGTAGCCAGTGTCCGGTACCAGGGCTGGTCACAACTTCGGCATAGGGAAAATGTTTTTGGATAATCAGTATGTCCTCTTCAGTGATATATTCTGAGTTTTCCCCCCTAATGAATAATACTGGAATCGAAGTAATCTGCCGATCCTTTAATACGGAGTAGCTGTCAAGTCCTTTCAGGATATTGGGGAGTTGTTTGTATAATACAGGTAGGTTTATTTTCCATTTGAAACCGTTGTTATTATATCTGGCCAGGTTTTTCAGCAAAAATTGCCTGGTCCTTTTTGAAGGGATGGTTGGCTTCAGGGCTTTCATTACTTCCTCTCGGGATGAGAAAGTCTTTAAATCCAGATTTAGCATGGCTTCCATCATCTTTTTATGCATTTGGAAAGAAGTGCCGGACCCTTCCCTGACCTGATATGTGCGAGGTGAAATGTCGACTACAATAAGAGCATTTACCTTTTCGGGATGGCATACTGCATAAAACATCGCTGTCTTGCCACCCATGGAATGGCCCAGAAGAATGGCTTTATCTATCCGTTGATCCTGAATGAATTCATCCAGGTCATCACAAAGAGCAGTGAAATCATGGACAGGATGATGCGGAGATTGTCCGTGATTGCGTTGATCTACTAAAAAAACATGATAATGATTTTCCAGTTTCCGGGCAATGGAAAGCCAATTGTCTGACGAACCGTACAATCCATGCAGGATGATCAAAGAAGGTCCTTCTCCCAGTTCTCTGTGGGCAAGTTTCATGGAGCTCAGCGTAATTGTCGCAGATACATTTGGATAGTGTTTTCCAAACCGTAGAATAATGCGTCGGAGATCAAAGCATGCCCGATGGATACTTCGGCAAGATGAGGAATATTCTGATGGAAGTATTTGAGGTTGTCCAGGTTCAGGTCATGACCCGCATTGATGCCCAATCCGAGGCTGTGGGCCAGTCTCGCTGCTTCAAGAAAGGGCCGGATGGCTTCATCCCTGTTTTTATGGTAATTGGAAGCATAGGGCTCGGTATATAATTCGATACGGTCGGTGCCGGTTTCAGGAGCGTATCTGAGGTTTTCCGTACAGGTGTCTACAAAAATGGAAGTACGGATTCCTTTTTGGTGCAATGTGCTGACGATTTCCGTAAGAAAGGAAAGGTTATTTTTTATCTGCCAGCCGGCATTGGAAGTGAGAGTATCAGGAGGATCAGGTACCAGAGTTACCTGGTCGGGTACGACTTCCAGTACCAGCTCCATGAAACGTTTTCCCGGATAGCCTTCCACGTTGAATTCGGTTTTTAGGACAGGCCGTATATCCATGACATCTTGGTACCGGATGTGCCGTTCATCAGGTCTTGGATGAACGGTGATTCCTTCTGCCCCGAAACGTTCACAGTTGATGGCAGCTTCCAGGACATTCGGAATATTTCCCCCCCGCGCGTTCCGTAGTGTTGCAATTTTATTTATATTTACACTTAAACGTGTCATAATTCTTGTCTTTTTGTATTATCTTTCGACAAAGTTATAAGATTTTTTTGGGGATTAACGAATATGTTAGCGAAAGATTTGATATCAGACATTGTTCCTGCCCTTCACACCTCCGACACAGGACAAAAGGCATTGAACTGGATGGATGTATTCCGGGTATCCCATCTGCCGATCATTAATGACAAGGAATTCCTGGGATTGATTTCCGATACAGATATCTATGACATGAACATGGCGGATGAACCTATCGGAAATCATAAACTTTCTCTCTTCAGCCCTTTTATTTATATGGATCAGCACATTTATGAAGTGATTGAGATTGTTGCCCGCCTGAAATTGACGGTGGTCCCAGTACTGGACCGGCAAAAGAATTATCTGGGAATGATTACCAATCATGACCTGGTTCAGTATTTTGCCGGACTGACAGCTGTAAAAAATCCCGGGGCTATCTTGGTACTGGAACTTCATCAAAATGATTATTTTCTGAGCCAGATAGCACAGATTGTTGAGTCAAATGATGCCAAGATTCTGAGCTTGTACATTCAACCCCATGATGATTCGACGAAGATGGAAGTGATATTGAAAGTAAACAGAACGGATGTCACTTCCATTATAAGTACTTTTGAGCGATATGATTATAATGTAAAGGCATCATATATGAACAATCGGGAAATGGAGTCTTTTTATGCCAGCCGGTATGATGAATTTATGATGTATCTGAGTATTTGATTAAACCTGACAAAATGAAGATTGCTGTTTACGGGAAAAAAATCACAGCTGAGTTTTTTCCTTATTTTCAATTGATGTGTGAAAAATTTAGGCAATACGGTGCTGAGGTGTTAATGTACAGGGAGTTATATGAGAATGTAGCGCATAATTTTGATTATCAGGTTAGCCACAACTACCTGTTTGAACAACATTCCGATTTGGATAAAGATATTGATTTTTTGCTTAGTGTAGGTGGGGACGGAACTTTCCTGGAGTCGGTTTCGTTTGTTCGTAAAAGTTTAATACCAATTATTGGAATAAACAGCGGTCGCCTGGGTTTTCTGGCTACTATCTCACGGGAAAATATCAGCGAATCCATTGATGCTATTTTTAGCAGGAAATTTACCCTGGAAAAAAGATCATTAATTGAGCTGGTGAACCCAGGCGGTGTACTGAAAGAATTTCCTTTTGCACTGAATGAGTTTGCTGTGCAGAAAAAAGGTACCGGCATGATCAGTATCGAAGTGACTATGGGAGGAAATCATCTCAATACCTATTGGGCAGACGGCCTGATTATTTCCACCCCTACTGGATCTACCGGCTATTCCATGAGTGTAGGGGGGCCTATTGTTATTCCCGGTTCAAAAAACTTCATTCTAAGTCCTATAGCCCCGCATAACCTTACAGTCAGGCCAATGGTAATCCCTGATGATCATGAACTGACAGTGCGGGTCTCGACACGCCAAGATGCCTATTGGGTATCAATGGATTCCAGATCAGAAGTGTATACAGGATATGCTCCTTTGAAAATCAGAAAAGCAGGCATTTTTATTCATGTTCTCAAACTGGAAGGAATGGATTATTTTGAGACTTTAAGGTCAAAATTGATGTGGGGTGCTGATAAAAGGGGGTAATCTGTATTTATTCTGAAAGGTCCTGAAATACATTTTGTTGTTGTTCTTTGACCGGTCTGGATATTTATACCATTTTATTCGAAGCAGGGAAATCGGAGTTATTTGATTGGTTTTCAAATAAAATGAACAGGAATGGAAAATAGTGAAAAATTTTTTATATTTGTCATAAAGTATTCATAATATGAGAGAGTTATTTGCCAGGGTAACGTTGTTTTTCATTATATTTTCTTTATTTGCTGTTACCGGTCAATCCCAGATATGGAAACTGCGGAGATATGAAATGAGTGGGGGGGTTGGGATTGTTAATTATTTTGGGGATATTGGCGGTTATTCCCCGGGAGAAAATTTACTTGGATTGAAAGACCTTTCTTTAAATAGCACCCGTCCCATGTTGTATTTTGGAATGAGGTATAAGCTTTACGAAATAAGCTGGCTTAATTTCAACCTTGTCTTTGGAGGGTTGCACGGTTCTGATATCGGAGGCGTTAATGATAAAAGGGGAATAATATTCAGGTCTTTTCTTGTTGAACCTTCCCTGCGTTATGAGCAGGCGATTATCAATGGACGTTCCAACCAAAGTTATCTCATGATGAAAGGCAGGGACATAACTTCCTTTACCAATAGGGTGAGTGTTTATGTTTTTGCCGGTCTGGGGGCGGCCATATTCAACGTCAGATCCATAGAAGATCCTTTTAACAGGATGAAAACCGGCACCAAAGGGACTCTGAGCATTCCTGTTGGTGCTGCCCTGCGGTTTACTTTTGACCCGAATTGGGATGTGGGTTTTGAAATAGGACCTCATTTTACATTGACAGATTATGCCGACGGATTTTCCTCACAATATTCCAAATTTAATGACGTTTGTTTGTTAACAAACGTTCATGTTATTTGGAAACTGAGAACCTCCAGAAAGAACCTTCCCATCTTCAGGTTATAGGAGCAAAAAAAAAATGTATGAAAAAACATTGGTTACTCCTCATCGTCCTGACAGTATCAGGATCGCAAGCTGTTTTTGCGCAACGGAAAGCCAAAATCATTCAGAATATTGGAGTATTTTCCGGCGGTTCTTATTACTTTGGAGATATTAACCCGGAGAAAATGTTTTATGATTTTTCCCCTGCTTTCGGGGGTTTTTATAATTTTTGGATTAACAATAGATATGCTGTACGGGCAAATTTTTACTATGGAGGACTGAAGGCCAGCGGGCAGGATTTTGATTATTTATTCCTGCCTTTACGTAATGCTTCTTTTTCGGAATCTTTGCTGGATATGGCCATCCAGTTTGAGTTTAATTTTCTGCCTTACGGGTATGATCCCAGAAAAAGATTGTTCACTCCATATGTTGCCGGTGGTGCAGGATTTGTTTTTGTTTTCGGAAATTCTCAGATAGCTACCCAATTTGTTCTTCCGGTGAACCTTGGGATCAAGGTCAATGTCAGCAAAAAGGTAGATGTAGGGGCTGAGTGGGGTTTCAGAAAAACATTTAATGATAACCTGGATGAATGGTCTCCTGACAATAATGAATATTCTAACTTTATTTTGCCCCCCGATGTAAAATCTTTTTCACATAATAATGATTGGTACTCATTTGTTGGTATATTTGCAAGCTTCAAAATATTTTATAATCGGGAAACGTGTCCTGCATACTGGGATTAATGATAATTAGAAGATGGCTTTGAAAGATAATATAGATAGAAACAAGATACCGGTTCATGTGGCAGTCATTATGGATGGTAACGGCCGTTGGGCCAAACAAAAAGGAAAGGAAAGAGTGGTTGGTCATCAGCATGGAGTGAAAGCCGTGAGAGAGGTGACGGAGGCTGCTGCTGAACTGGGGGTGAAATATCTGACTTTGTTTGCTTTTTCAACCGAAAATTGGCAACGACCTACCGATGAAGTAAATGCCTTGATGTCCTTACTGGTAACAACACTCAATGCAGAGATCAGTACGCTGATGGAAAATAATATAAAGTTACAAACCATCGGGGATCTCACTATTATGCCCGGCCAGGTAAGAAAAAAACTAATGAAAACCATAGACCAAACTGCTGCCAATAATGGAATGACACTCATATTGGCTTTGAGTTACAGCGCACGATGGGAGATAACAAATGCAGCCAGGGAAATAGCCCGGAATGTTTTAGATGGTAAACTGGATGTTGACAGAATTGATAAAAACCTCTTCTCGGAATATTTACAGACAAAAAATATCCCTGATCCCGATATATTGGTTCGTACGAGCGGGGAATACAGAATCAGCAATTTTCTCTTGTGGCAAATAGCTTATACCGAGCTGTACTTTACGAAAAAATTGTGGCCGGATATCCGGAAACAAGACCTGTATGAGGCAATTATCGACTACCAGCGTCGGGAAAGAAGATTCGGACGTATTAATGAACAATCAAGAATGAATGTAGATCGGTAAAGTATTGTGTGTTATGTGGAGAAAATCTTTGTTATTGCTCGTATTTGTTTTCGTAATTCAGTTTGTTTCTTTTTCACAGGATACATTGAGACAAAACTTACCCGTTATGAATTATTCCAAACCGGAAAGTTATATCTTGGGTGGAATATCCATATCCGGGATCAAGTATCTGGATAAGGGGATATTAGCGCAACTGACCGGTTTAAATATAGGACAACGTATTCAGGTGCCTGGCTCGGAAATTACCAATTCTATAAAAAAACTATGGAAACAAGGTTTGTTTTCCGATATTATGGTTACCTATACCCGGATTGATAGCGGGAAGATATATTTGGACTATTGGTTGCAGGAAAGACCCCGGCTGTCGAAGATTGAGTTTAAAGGAATCAGGAAAAATGAACAGGATGACCTGCAGGAAAAAATCAATGTGCTGGCAGGAAGTCAGGTAACAGAGAATCTTATCAACAATACCCGCAAGATCATCCGTGAGCATTATATTGAAAAGGGATTTCTGGATGTCTCGGTAATTATTAAACAAAAAAAAGATCCACACTTTCAGAACAGTGTATTGTTGGTGGCTGATATCAACAAGAGAAAGAAAGTGAAGGTGGGCCTGATCGATTTTGAAGGAAATAAGGTTTTTTCTGATAAGAAGCTTAGGCGTGTTATGAAAAAAACCAAGGAAAAGAACTGGAATATCTTCAAGGCCTCCAAGTTTGTGGAAAAAGATTACAAGGAAGATAAAAAGAAATTGTTCGAATTTTACAATGAGAACGGTTATCGGGATTTTAAAATTCTAAGTGATTCGATATACACTCTTGAAGATAACAGAATAGCACTTATAATAAAGATTTACGAAGGAAACCGGTATTATTTCAGAAACATTACCTGGGTAGGCAACACCAAATTCCCTTCAGCCTTGCTGAACCAGCGTCTGGGTATTAAGAAAGGAGACCCTTATGATCTTAAGTTGTTGAACAAAAGGCTGAAAGAGGATGAAGATGCTGTACATTCTATTTACATGGATGACGGTTATCTGTTTTCGGATATTACGCCTGTTGAACAAAAAGTTGAACATGATTCCATAGATCTCGAAATGCGTGTTTACGAAGGGGAGCAGGCTACAATCAACAAGGTCATCATCAAAGGAAATACCAAAACGAATGAACATGTGGTCAGGCGTGAATTGAGGACCCTCCCGGGTGAGTTGTTTAGCAAATCTGATATTGTCCGTTCGGTGCGCGAGCTGGCCCAGCTGGGACATTTTGACCCTGAAAAGATCAATCCTGTGCCTATCCCCAATCCGGCCAGTGGCACGGTTGACCTGGAATATAATGTGACTGAAAAAGCCAATGACCAGTTTGAAATTTCCGGAGGATGGGGTGCTAATATGCTTGTGGGAACGATAGGTGTACGGTTTAATAATTTTTCGGTCAGAAATATTTTTAACTCCAAGGCTTGGCGGCCTATTCCAACAGGTGACGGCCAGTCGGTAAGCCTGCGTGCCCAGACTAACGGAAAATATTATCAGGCATATAGTTTCGGGTTTACAGAACCCTGGTTTGGCGGGAAAAAACATAATACATTCTCTTTTTCCGTTTATCGTACCGGCCAAACAAACGGACGAAAAAAGGGAGATTTATCACGCCAGTCTTTGAATATTTCAGGAGCAAGTGTGGGGTTGCAAAAAAGACTGAAATGGCCCGATGACTACTTCAGCCTGTATACCGGCATCTCATTTCAGAACTACGAACTGAGAAACTGGAACCGTAGTTTCCTTTTTGAAAACGGGAATTCAAACAATTTTAGCTTTACCACTACCTTTGGAAGATATTCAGCCGGACCGAATCCGATATATCCGCAGGGAGGTTCCAATATCTTTCTTACTCTGCAAATAACCCCTCCCTATTCATGGTTTAATAATAAAGATTATTCGAGTCCGGAAATGATTGATAGTGAGTTTTATAAATGGGTTGAATATCATAAATGGCTATTTAAATCCGATTGGTACCAGACTTTGGCGGGAAAATTAGTGTTACGTACCAGGTTCGACTTTGGTTATCTCGGGTATTATAACCGGGATGTTGGTCCTTCGCCTTTTGAAAGATTTGATGTAGGCGGTGACGGAATGTCCGGATACAACCTTTACGGAGTTACCACCGTCGGCCTTCGTGGCTACGAAAACGGTTCTTTGACACCTTACAAAAAGAACAGGCGGGGCGAATACAAAAAGGCAGGAAATGTGTATCAGAAAGTGACCCTTGAATTGAGATATCCCATTACCCTGCAGTCACAGGCTACCGTATTTGTCCTGGGTTTTCTGGAAGGAGGAAATGCCTGGAGCAGGATCCAGGATTATAACCCGTTTGGGATCAAAAGATCTGCCGGTATTGGATTACGGGCTTTCCTGCCTATGTTCGGATTGCTCGGAATTGACTGGGGATATGGCTTTAACTCTTTACCGGAACAACCCGGTCCCAGCGGTGGCCATTTCCATTTCACCATTGGTCAGGAATTCTGATTTTATGTTTAACATAATAATTTAGGAGTTATGAAAAAGTCAATAGTTTTAATTTCGGTGATAATCTTGTCTGTCGGTATAAGTTGGGGACAAAAATATGCTTTTGTGGATACTGAATATATTTTAAACAATATTCCTTCTTATAAAGCAGCTCAGGATAAATTGAATACCCTCTCAAAACAGTGGGAGAAAGAAATCTCTGACAAATATGCCGAGATAGATAAGCTGTACAAAGCCTATCAGAATGAAGCGGTTTTGCTAACCCCGGAAATGAAGAAAAAACGGGAAAATGAAATCATCTCAAAGGAACAAGCGGCAAAAGATCTTCAGAAAAAATATTTCGGCCCTGAAGGAGATCTTTTCAAAAAAAGAGAAGAACTGGTCAAACCTATCCAGGACGAAGTTTACAATGCCGTAAAGAAATTAGCCGTTGAAGGAAATTATGCTGTGATCTTTGATACGGCAGGCGGACCGGTTTTTCTGTATACAAATCCGCGTTATGATCTGAGCGATCAGGTTTTAAAACAAATGGGATATAAAGAATAAAAAATTACTTACATTTGTTGCTGAAATTTACCGAATTTTATATTTGAAGTTTAACTAAAATAAATAACCAGATGAAAAAAAGTATTAGTGTTATATTGGTGTTGGTTTTGTTTGGATGGGGGTTGTCGGCACAGGCACAACAGAAATTTAAGTTCGGGCATATTAACAGTCAGGAACTTTTGCAGGCTATGCCCGAAAATGATAGTGCACAGGCTCATCTGCAACGTTTTGCAAAAGAATTACAAGACCAGTATGACGCCATGCAGGTGGAATACAATAAAAAGGCCCAGGAATTTCAGGATCAGCAAAACAACCTGACTGATTTGATCAAGAAGACGAAATTGGAAGAACTGCAACATATACAACAAACAATGCAGGAATTTCAGACCAATGCCCAGCAGGAGATGCAGAAAAAACAGGCAGAAGTGCTTCAGCCTATCATTGACAAAGCCAACCAGGCGATTAAGGAGGTAGCTCAGGAAAATGGATTTACCTATATCTTCGATATCTCCAGAGGTACCATACTTTATTTTTCTGATCAAAGCATTGATATCTTGCCATTGGTAAAAAAGAAACTGGGGATCCAGTAAAAAATATGTCTTTAATTTATTATCTTAGAAGGCCATCTATGGGATGGTCTTTCTTTTTTTGCAAAAAACATGTCTTATGAAGAGGAATGCCAACAGGCCTATTGGTGTTTTTGACTCGGGGGTGGGAGGACTGACTGTAGCCCATGCCATCAAACAGAGGTTGCCGGAAGAATCCATGATCTATTTCGGGGATACAGCCCATCTGCCGTATGGGGAAAAATCACCGGAAGCCATTCTTCGTTATGCGGAAAGAATTACCCGTTTTCTGATTAATCAAAACTGTAAAATGGTAGTGATTGCCTGTAATACCGCCTCATCGGTTGCTTATATACCGTTAAAGGAAAAATTCGGAGAGGAAGTGGAGATTGTGAATGTTATTGATCCGGTAGTGGAATATTATCTGGATCACCTCGCTCCTGCCAGGGTAGGGGTGATCGGTACCAAGGCAACCATCCGCGCAGGAGTGTACGAAAAAAAAATAAGGGAAAACAATCCCGAAGCCAGGGTCTTTTCCAAGGCAACACCCCTGCTGGTGCCGATGATAGAAGAAGGCTTTATTTTTGATGATATTAGTAATGCCGTTATTCGGGCCTATCTGTCGGATGAACCCCTTCATTCGGTGGAAGCACTGATCCTGGGTTGTACTCATTATCCCATCATCAAGAATCAGATCAGTAGGTTTTATAATTTTTCCATAGAGATACTGGATTCGGCAGCTATTGTAGCCCGTGCCGTGAAAGAACTGCTGACCGGAAAAAATTTACTATACAAAGAAGGGAGTGGAAAAGATGTTTTTTTCGTGTCGGATTACACCGAATACTTTGAGAAAATATCAGGCATGTTCTTCGAAAAAACATTAACCTTAAAAAAACTGGACCTGTGGAAGGACGGATGACAAACAATGATTGAGGAGCCGAAATATATTTGTTTATTTTTAGCTGTAGAAGGCGAATCATGGTCTTCCATTCATTTCTGGTGGTGTTTAACCTGTTTGGCTGGATCTGGAAAAAGACCCGCCTGGTCAATCTGATTACGCTGGGTCTGACAGGCGCCTCCTGTACCCTGCTGGGAATATTCTATGGTCCGGAATATTGCCCCCTGACCGACTGGCATTTTCGCATTCTCGGACATCCGGGCAAAACCAATTTTCTTTTCCCGTTCGTATATGCACTATCTGGTACAACGGCTGGATCATGTTGATTTTACGACAATTTTGGTAGATAGAGCCACGCTGATTGTATTTTTCGTAGCCCTGGGACTGTCTTTGTATGTTAACTTCAAAAAGAAGGTAAACTGAACATCGGCACCGGGGGTTACAATGTCATTTTCCAAACCATATTTATTTTGTGTTCAGTAAACCTGATGCTTGCTTAATCCGTCAGTGGACGGACAAGTCCTACAGTGGACGGACAAGTCCT
>DRPN01000163.1 GCA_011374625.1 Bacteroidota bacterium | reverse complement strand
GGTAATATCTCTGCCGATACCGACCAAGCCTATTACGTTGCCCAAACCATCCTTGACAGGAATCTTGGAGGAAAGTTGCCAACGGACTTTTCCCTCCCGGTCCAGGGTTTTCTCCTTGATATTCAGTTCAGGCCTCCCTGAATGGATTACCCTCATTTCATCTTCCGCATATTTCCGGGCCAGCTCTTCCGGATAAAAATCCCTGTCGGTTTTACCCACCAGTTCTTCTTCGGATGCAACTCCCACATGATGGTTATGTGCCTTGTTGCTTAACAGAAACCTGAGTTTCTTATCCTTGTAATAAATATGGTCGGGCAGGTTATCAACCACAGAACGGATCAGCAGCTTTTGTTCCAACAGCTCCTTGTCCCTTTTATGTTTCTCACTGATATCCCGTAAAACAAACAGGTATAATTTTTCTCCATTGAAATCATTTACCGAGAGAGAAGATTGAACATATTTATTCATGCCCCGGGGAGTCTCCGCGGTAAGTCTGAAAATCTTATTAATTAACGGATTTTTCACATCGGAGCATACGCCGGTAAACAACCGTTTAATACGAAGGAGGTATTTGTCGGTTGATAACAAGGAGAAAAAATCTTTCTTCTTGAAATTTTCCGCTTTTTCTTCAAAAAGATCGAGAGCAGCCCGATTATACATAACGATGCGCCCCCCGGCATTAATTCCTACTATCGCCTCAGGTATAGTAGCAATCAGGTTGCGCAAGAGGGTCTCATTTTTCTCCGCTTTCCGGCGAGCCACCACCGAATCCGTAATATCCCGGAGGATGATGATACGATATCCGTTCCGTCCGTTAAATCGTACCGCCCCGACGGCAGGCTGAAAAAAGTGCTTATTTTTTTCCACCAACAGGCAAACATTGATAAATTCCTTCTCCCCTTCTTTTATCTCTGCACACCAGGGACAGGGAGACGCACGGTTATAGATTACTTTATGACAAGGAGAACGCAACCGAGATAAACCGAAAACATTTGAAAAAGCCCTGTTGTGGAACACGATTTTCATGTCTTTATTGACTACGATTACGGGATCGGCCATGGCTTCCAGCACTTTCCGGCTTTGTTCCTCCACGGTTCTCAATTTTTGACGGGCCTCCCGAAGTTTACGCTCATTCAGTATCTGTGATACGGCATTTTTGAACTTATCCGGAAAAGCGTCCATAAAAGCTCCTTCTTTCACCCAATAATCATACGCTCCTTTTTTCATCATACTGACGGCAATCTTTTCATCACCATAGGCGGTAATAACGATAAAGGGAGGAAGCGTTAAAGTTGTTCCTGCTTTTTCGATCCACTCTGCTGCCGTTGTATCCGGGAGTTTATAGTCGATCAACATCAGGTCATAGGGTTTTTCGCGCAACATTTCAAAGGCTTGCTGCCCGTCATAAGCGCTGTCAGCCACATACCCGAGGTCTTTGATACGGATCGTAAGCAATGCATTCAAATAGTAGTCATCCTCCACTACCAAAACGTATATTTTACTTTTCTTTTTTTCCATAATCGGGTTATTTATCAAGGCCCCCGGCCTCTGCGTTTCCATAAATCTTTTGTATGTCAATCACTTGCATGCATTTCCCTGCAAAGGGCCTTTGTCCGGGCTCTGCTTCGGCAAGAAATATTACCATTTCTTTACTCACGACATCTACCTCTTTGTAAAAAAATAATCCGTTCCTTTTCCCACCAGATCGTTTATATCCATATAATCCGACAACCCGGCATCGCGGAGTTTCCTGTGCACATATTGCAAATAATGATCCGTCAGTCCGATCAGGGTCAACCCGGGGAAGGTCCGGTGCAATCTTTCAATTGCGGACACCAGACTATCAGTATGTTCCGTATCTAAAAACAAAAGATCAGGATGATAAGTTTCCACAAACTTTTCTGTCGTTTCCATATCCTCATTACAACTAACAACATCCCTGAAATTCATTTCCTTAAACCATGAAATCAGCCGCTTTCTTACAGGATCATTAAAATTCAAAAGCACTATTTTCATTGTATCGAGTCTTTAAGGTTCTATATCATCTTACCCAGATAAAATAGATTATCCTTGCAAATAACTGATACAAAAGTATATCCTGCCTTATAAAACAGAAATATGAAATTGCCGAATTTTACAAGGGTTTTTACTAAACTTTTGCGGGAAAAGGTCGGAAAATGAAATCTCAATATTCCGAAGCTCGTGTAAGGATATTCTTACAACAAGACAGTGGTATAAAAATATTTGACAAACTGGATAAAAGAAGTCCCTTATCTTTGCAGGATAAAACAGCAGCAATAACCTATTGAATCAGAATCTCATGTTTTTTGCTATTTTTATCGGCGTTTATGCGGTCAATAAACAAAAGCCGGGGAGGAATAACCTGTTTCCCGGCGAAAAAAGAGATAACGGAAAGGAAACAAAAACCGATACAGATGAAACGAACATGAAGTTTTTTGATCAAATATTCTCAAAGGAAAATGAGTAAAAAAATTCATGTGAGAGTAAACCGAGCACAGCGAGCTCACGAACAGTTTTACTGTGAGTAACCGGTTACATGGGTGAAGAAAAATTTTTTTCTTCATTATTAATAAAATAAAAATTTTCAACCAGATGAAAAACCGGCATATTTTCTTTTTTATCTTTCTTACCGCTCTTCTTCTATCGCTGCCTTTTTACCGGAATTTCTCCGGCATTGTCCTGTTCATTGCCTGGATTCCTTTGTTGTTTGTAGAAGATCACCTGACCCGTAACAAGGAGAAATACAAATCCGGAAGAGCTTTCCTTCTCGGATGGCTGACTTTTCTCATCTGGAACCTTTTTACCATCTACTGGATCAAAAACGCCACCCTCCCGGGAGCCATCGCTGCCCTGATCATTAACAGTTTTTTCATGGCACTGGCTTTCTGGCTTATTCATCTTACCCACCGGGTGTTGGGAGAGAAGTTCGGATACTTTGCTTTTCTGATGATCTGGACCGCCTATGAACATTTTTACCTGAACTTCCAGATTGACTTCCCCTGGCTGCTCATGGGCAACGGCTTTGCCAAAGACATTCAACTGGTACAATGGTATGAATTTACCGGTGTGCTCGGGGGGACTTTATGGGTACTTTTTGTCAACCTGTTGATTTTTCTCATTTTCAGGCATTATATACACACCTGGTCGATCCGGGAAAAGTTCTTTGAACTGGGTGTACTTCTTTTCATGCTGGTCGTACCGGTAACATATTCGCTTATCCGTTACCATACCTGTAAAGATGCCGGTAAGCCGGTGGAGGTCGTGGTGGTACAACCGAACATTGATCCGTACAATGACAAATTCTCCGGCCTTTCGGAGTACCAGCAGGTAAGCATCATGCTTCATCTGGCTGATTCCATGGTTACGGACCATACCGATTATGTGGTCTTTCCGGAAACAGCCATTAACAATAACCTGTGGGAAGGACGGCTCATGGAAAGTCACAGCATCCGACGCATCATGAATTTTATCAGACGGCATCCGAAGGTAAAGGTAATCATCGGGGCTACCACGTGGAAAGCCTATTTCACCAAAGCACCCCCTACGCCCACAGCAAGCAAGTCAAACAGCTTTGACGGATATTTCGATATTTTCAATGCAGCCCTCCAAATAGACACCACAGCGGTAATACAAACCTATCATAAGTCAAAGTTGGTTGTCGGTGTGGAAACCATGCCTTATCCAGGTTTCTTTAACAAGGTTCTGGGAGGAGTGCTTATCGACCTGGGCGGCACCACCGGCAGCTTTGGCACCCAGCCCGAACGTACCCCGCTGATCTCTCCCGACAGCTCACTGCGTGTAGGAGTGGCTATTTGCTACGAGTCCGTCTTTGGCGATTATGTAACCCGGTATGTCCGTAACGACGCCAACCTATTGTTTATCATCACCAATGACGGTTGGTGGGGCAATACTCCCGGATACAAACAACACATGAACTTCGCCCGGCTGCGCGCCATTGAAAATCGCCGTAGCATTGCACGCTCAGCCAATACAGGACTCTCCTGTTTTATCGATCAACGGGGGGAGGCCTCACAAATCACCCGATGGTGGGTGCCTGCTGTTATTCGCGGCACCATCCGGGCTAACAACAAAATGACTTTCTACAGTATTCATGGAGATTATATCGGGCGAGTATGTGACTTTTTTTCCATTATGATCCTGTTGTACATGATTACCCAACTGCTGATGAGGAAGAAGCGGTCGTAAAAAGGGGAAGTCATACAGTGGTCATACAGTAGTCATTTATTGGTAGTGCATATATTATGTAGCAATTGTATGACGCGAGTGACAGCGAGCGTATGACCACTAATGCAAAACCATGAACCATGAACAATAAACCCTGAACTACATGTTCCTAAGCATAGCATTTATCATCATACCGGTTTTTAATATTTTTTACCTTTGGCAATCCAGGCAAATATTAAAAAACAGAGAGAGATGATAACAATTACAGGCAATGATTTGACCATAGAGGATGTCGTGCGTGTAGCCCGTCACAATGAGCCGGTAGAGTTGCATCCCGATGCTATGCAACGCATACGGGTATGCCGGGACATGCTGGAACGTAAGATTGAAGCCCATGAGATCATGTATGGTATCAACACCGGCATCGGGGAATTCTCGGAAGTGATCCTGACGGATGAGCAGACCCGGGAATTTCAGAAATATCTTATTTATAATCATGCTGCCGGCATCGGGGAGGCAGCCCCCCCTGATCATGTGCGTGCAGCCATGCTGGGGCGCATCAATGTACATGCGCATGGCAATTCGGGTTGCCGGCCCGAAATCACACAGACGCTGGTAGAGATGCTCAACAAAGGGATCACTCCGTATGTCTGCCGGAAGGGCTCTGTCGGAGCCTCCGGCGACCTGGCGCCCATGGCACAGATTGCCCTGCTGATGTTAGGAGAAGGAGAAGCCTGGTATAAAGGAAAACGTATGCACGGCAAGGAAGCAATGCAAGCGGCAGGGATTGCTATTCCCGGGCTGGAGGCGCGTGACGGTCTGGCTATCATTAATGGGTCCAATTTCCTCACCGGCATGAGCGCTCTGTTTCTGTATGATGCCAACAACTGGCTCAAACAGGCCGAGATCGCAGCGGCCATGTCCCTCGAAGCGCTTATGGCCAACATGAGTCCTTATACCCCTAAGCTGCATGAGGCCCGGGGATTCAGGGGGGCTGTCCGCAGCGCCAGGGCCATACAAAAACTGATAGACGGTGGCGACCTGGCTGCCGGCAAGCTGAAAACCAAGGTGCAGGATGCTTATTCCATGCGCTCTACCCCCCAGGTGATCGGCACGGCCCATGATGCCCTGGCCTATGCCCGTTCGCAGGTAGAGATCGAACTCAATGGCGTGGGGGATAACCCCGTTTTCTTCCCCGAGGAAAACCTGCAGCTTTCCGGTGCCAATTTCCAGGGGACACCGGTGTCCTTACCCATGGATATGGCCGGAGCCGCCATTACCATGATCAGCGTCCTCTCGGAACGGAGGATGAACCGTCTGAACAATCCCGCTCTCAGCCAGGGACTGCCTCCTTTTCTTACCAAAGGTGCAGGCATGTTTTCAGGGTTAATGCTTAGTCAATATACCGCCGGTATGCAGATCGTGGAACAACGCATTCTCTCGTCCCCCGCCAGCATTCAATCCATTCCCGCCGCCGCCGATCAGGAAGACTTCGTCTCTATGGGCATGAACACAGCCCTGAAAAACTTCCAGATACTGGACAACGCTTACGGGGTGCTGGGCATTGAATTCATGGCCGCCGCCCAAGCCCTTGATTTCCGGGACTATAAATTTGGTAGGGGCATACAAAAAGCCAAAGACGTGATCCGGAAACATGTGGATTTTCTGGATGTAGACCGCCCCCTCTATGCCGACCATATCCGGATGAAAGAATTGATAAAGTCCTGTGAAATACTCAGAGAGGTAGAAAAAGTTACAGGACCGTTGGAATAGCGACCCTGCTCTTTCACTCACCATGGAAATTAACCCAAATTCCGCTGCGCAAACCGGGATAAACCCAAAGATTATTCCTGCTGATATCTGATTTCCTCTGTCGGCTATGAGGATACTGCCTGCTTTAGCGATTTAACTGACGATTGTTCCTGCCCCGCTGACTACGCAGTTGTTGCAACAGAAAAGCCTGAAACTGCCGCTCAACCCGGTAAAGCATCATCACTTTTTTTACCGGCAACACCTTTTTGATTTTTTCATGGTATTGCAGAAGCAAATCGGTTTCTTCCTTCTCTATCTGAACATACTGATCGGCAATTTTTTCTATCTCTTTGTCCGAAAGTGTCTCTTTGTTGGCTCCATAATCCCTGAGTAATTTGATTTTTTTCTGTTCCAGCTCATTTTTTTTTCGGCGGTATTCATTATATACCGGCCAGAAGATTTGGGCTTCTGCAGGCGTCAATTGCAATTTCTCTGTAATAAAAGCAACCCTTTGGGCGTTGAGTTGCTCCACCCGCGAGGGCTTCTGCGCATTCATCTGTCCCGGCAACACGGTTAGTAAAAACAAACAGGCAATAGAAAAACGTAAAAATTTCATTTTTAATGATTTTAAGGTTCCAGATCATGCTTATAATTGTTGAGCCAACAGTATCTCATCCACTCCTTCATCTACAAGATAATTGATAATGGCTTCCGTATTTTTTTCCTCCGTCCGGGTTGATCCTGTTGAGATTTCTTCTTCTTTAATAAAATCATAGAGCACCTCTTCACTAATATCGCCCGGCATTATATCAAATACAACGCCGGCACTTGTGTCAGTAGGGAAATGCTCAACAGAACGCAGAGAATTTACATAAAAATACCCTATAACTGCAAAAGCTATCACGGCAGCTGCCGTGGCTATTAACGTATGCATAGGTAGGATAAAACGATGCCCCGCGTGAGCCCGTGTCGCTTCAGCCTCCCGGACGCTTTCCTTAATACGATCCGGCAAGCTGTCAAAATATCCTTCCGGGACCCTGAAATTTTTTCGATCTCCGGCCTCATTCAGAATTTGTTTTATTTGCTTATTTTTTTTCATTTTTTTTTTCATTAGTTTGACTTGCAATCAAATAAAAGGTTTAATTTTCGAGAAGGTATTTTTCCATTTTTTTGACAGCATGGTGGTAAGAAGCTTTCAAAGCTCCTACTGATGTACCCAGGATCGCAGCCATCTCTTCATATTTCATTTCTTCAAAATATTTCATATTAAAAACAAGGCGTTGTTTTTCAGGCAAACGGATCAGGGCTTTCTGTAATTTCCTGGCTATGGTATCTCCGGAAAAATATTCATCGCTCTCAAGGTTTTCTTCCAGATAGTTTTCATAATCACTCCAGGGAAGCATCCTGTTCCGTTTTTGTTTTTTCAGCAAGGTCAACGCTTCATTGGTGGCGATCCGGAACAGCCAGGTAAACAACTCCGCATCTTGCCGGAAACGATCCAGGTTTTTCCACACTTTCAGAAAAGTATTCTGAATCACATCATCCGCATCGTCATGAGAGATCACAATACGCCGCACATGCCAGTAGAGTTTCTCCTGGTATCTTTCCATAATCCTTGTAAAGGCAGCTTCTTTCTCTCCCTTTACAGAAAACTGTAAAATCAGTTCTTTATCAGAAAGTTCTTGCAAATCTATGGATGCTTTCTCATTAGACAAAATCAGGAAAGAAAGGTTTAATGCTCAATAAAAACGTAAAGTCTGTGAACCCCCTGATTTTATATGAACCTTTTTCGTACGGGTATATAAAATACTCTTGGAAAATTCGGGTCGGTAAACCAGCAGGTAATCTCCGGGCAAAAGATATAAGGACTGGGTAGTGGCTTCTTTTTTAAAGTTGGTAACCCATGTCTGCCCTTCGCGGGTACACTGGTAAAGACTGGCATAGCCGCTTTTGGGAAACACCACATTCAACAACCCCGGTTGGGGAATTGTAACCGTAGTGGTTGTACTTTGCTTAATCTCCACGGTCAGGTTTAAACGCGGCAAGACAAGCACTTCCAGATCATATTTTCCAACCAGGTATTTTTCCGTCTCGTTCAGTTTCTGCACATTGATTGTTTTGGCCCCTCCGTGTTTTCTGACAATAAACTGTTTATCGCGGTATTTTGAGCTGTTGCTCGTGAGACGTAACGATCCCTGCGGGGCATCCAGTGCTATAATGCTATGTTTTCTGGGAAATACACGTATGCTGTCTTTCACCACAGGGGGGATGGTATGCACAACCAACCGGTAAGTAACCAGCGGGTCCATCATGATTGTATCCGGTTTGCCCCGGAAATTGATGGTGTGATAATAGTTGGCTTTTACCTTCCCTGAGGTCATATCATAAAAAGTCATATTCACATTGGTCTCGGTTGGGTTTCCGTAGATGTCAAGCAGGTTGACCTGTGCGGTGGTATGGTCCAGTGCTTCCCGGATCACAATATTCAACACATCATGAAACTGTTCTTCATCGGTGGCATCATAGTACCGTCCCACGCAGTTGTAGGTTTTTTTAAAATCAGGATCTTCACCAATGCCGATCACGAAAGGTTTCAGGATAATCCCTTTTTTCTGAAGTTCGGCAGAAACAGCACAGGGATCCCCGTCGCACGCTTCTATACCATCAGTAATCAGAACCACAATATTCCTGCAGTTGACACACGGCGGAAAGTCATGCGCTGTCATTTCCAGGGAATGGGCAATAGGGGTGGTCCCTTTGGGAATCAGATACTTTAAGCGGTGTTTAATCGCTCCGGCATTATTGGGTCCGAAAGGAACCACCAGGCGGGTGTCGGAACAATCCTGCGGCGGAACAGGACTCTGAAATCCAAAAACCCGTAAAGCCATCTGTATATGAGGATCATGCTCCAGACTGTCTACCGTTGCAGATAAAATATGACGCGCAATATTAATCTTCTTATCACTGTTCCATAGCCCCGCCATACTCTGCGAACAATCAAACACGAAAAGAATCCTCGTGGTCGGAGGCTCGGATTTCTTATCCAAGGGAACCTGTGAAAAACCGGATAAAGCCATAAAAAATAACAACACTGAAATAAAAACCTGTTTTTTCATCATCGTCTTCGCAGGTATTTTTTTAACACGCATAAAAGTACAAAAAACATCCTTCCTTTTTTATTAAAATTCCCATACAATTGACATGATACCCCAATCACGATAAAAAATGATAATTTTGTACTAAATTAAACAGACAAGATATGAGTTTACAATGCGGAATTATCGGAATTGCCAATACAGGAAAAACAACCATATTCAACTGTATGTCCAATACCAAGGCCGAGGTGACGGAGTTTGCATTCGGATCAAGGAAAACCAATATCGGGATCGTTCAGGTTCCTGACCCCCGATTACTTGAATTGGAGAAATTTCAGCCTACGGAAAAAATCGTACCTGCCACCGTGGAGATCTTGGATATTCCCGGACTGGCTAAAGGGTCGAGCCAGGGGGAAGGGGTCGGAAACCAGTTTCTGGCAGATATACGGAACTGTGATGCCCTGATCCATGTGCTCCGTTGCTTTGATGATGACAACCTGCCTCATATTGAAGGCTCTGTGGATCCTGTCCGCGATAAAGAGATCATAGACTTTGAGCTGCAGATAAAAGATATGGAATCAGTGGAAAAAAAGATGGAGAAACTGAAAAAACAAGCTAAGACAGGAGATAAAGAGGCAAAAGCAGGGCTTCAGATACTGGAAAAGATAAAAGCCCATTTGGAAGACTTTAAGCCGGTCAGATCTCTGGCCTTATCAAAAGAAGAAGAAAAGGTAATCCACGACCTGTTCCTGCTTTCTTCCAAGCCGGTACTTTATGTATGTAATGTGGATGAAAATTCAGCCATAACGGGAAATGCATATGTGGAAAAGGTACGGGAAGCCATCCTTGAAGAAGATTCGGGACTAATCATTATTGCAGGAGCTATGGAAGCCGAGATCGCCGAGCTGGAAGACCCGGAAGACCGCAAAGCATTCCTGGAAGACCTGGGGCTCAAAGAACCAGGCGTAGATAAACTGACACGTGCTGCCTATAACCTGCTGAACCTGCAGACTTTCTTTACCGTAGGTCCGAAAGAAATCAAAGCCTGGACCATCCGCAAAGGAATGACAGCCCCCGAAGCAGCCGGCGTAATACACAGCGACCTGGAAAGAGGTTTTATCCGTGCCGAAGTAATGAAATACCGGGATTTTATCACCCTGGGATCGGAACATGCATGCAAAGAGGCCGGAAAATTCCATACAGAAGGGAAAAATTATGTGGTAGAAGATGGTGACATCCTGCATATACGGTTTAATATTTAAGAAGAGATGTTGAAATACTCAATCATATCTTTTCTTTTTCTTATAATATTCACCCTGCCTGTCAACGGACAGAGTCCTGCTGAAAAAATCTTGCGGAAACGCGGAGAAGTTTACCTTATTTTCCCAAGACCTTCACGTGAAAAGATCAACCGGTTGTCCCGGAAAATATCCATTGATGCAGTGAAGGAAGATTCGGTCGTAGCCTGTGTCAATAAAAAGGAATATGAGGTTTTTCTGAAGGAAAAAATCCCTTTCCGCATATACTTTTACCCGCGTCCTAAGAAAACAGACAAGACGAAGTCCTTGGCAGACCTTGAAAGCTGGACCGCCTATCCAACGTACGAACAATACGATTCGATCATGCAGAAGTTTGCTACGGATCATCCGGGTATCTGCAAAATAGATACCATTGGATCTACCTATCAGGGGCGATTGTTGCTGGCCGTAAAGATATCCGATCATGTTGACAGGGAGGAGGAGGAACCTGCGTTTTTTTATACGTCCACCATGCACGGAGATGAAACGGGAGGATATATTCTGATGTTACATCTTATCGATTATCTGTTGAGCAACTATGCGTCCGATGATACAGTGCGTATGCTGGTTGACAGCCTGGAAATCTGGATCAACCCTCTGGCCAATCCCGACGGCACTTATTACGGTGGTAACAACTCGGTGGATGGAGCCCGGCGGTACAATGCCCAGAACATAGATCTGAATCGCAATTTTCCCAATCCGGAAGACGGCCCTCATCCCGACGGCAACGATTATGCCGTGGAAACAATCGCTATGATGCAGTTTTTACATTCCCGCAACTTTATCCTGTCCGCTAACTTTCACGCCGGAGAGGAAGTGGTTAACTATCCATGGGATACCTGGACGTCCTCCGAAAGAACTCACGCTGATGATGCATGGTTTCAATGTGTTTCCCGTGAATATGCCGACACTGTCCATGCACACAGCCCGGCAGGATATATGACCTATGCCGATAACGGAGTTACCAACGGTGGAGATTGGTATGTGATTACCGGCAGCCGTCAGGATTATGTCACCTGGTACCTGCACGGACGGGAAATAACCGTTGAGCTGGACCACAGTAAAATCACGCCTGAAGATGAACTGAATTCATTGTGGAAATATAACTATCACTCTTTGCTGAATTACATGCAGGAAGCAATATGGGGGATATCGGGAGATGTGACCGATTCGGTGACAGGAAAACCGGTACGGGCCAGGATAGAAATTCCCGGTCATGACAGAGACAGTTCGTGGGTCTGGTCTGATTCGCTGAGCGGATATTATCACCGGCTGATTCTCGAAGGCACCTATGACCTGCAGGTCTCGGCACCAGGATACCGGACAAAGAACCTTTCCGGAGTGGTCGTCACAAATCACCGTCTGACCCGTCTTGATGTAACCCTTGCCCCTGTTTCCGTATCAATCACTCCCCCGTCCAAATCCGGAATATACCTGTTTCCCAACCCGGTTCATACAGGTAGCAGCCTGACTTTACGGTGGGGCACAGAGGAAAAGGCGACGATTTCCTTTACCGGTCCGGACGGCCGTAAACGAAAAGAAATAACCGTGCAGCTCAGGGAAGGAGAAAACCCTATTCCTCTGCCTTTGAGTATTTCCGGAATATGTTTTGTCACCATCCGGGGAACACATTCTCCGGCGGTTACAGAAAAACTGGTGATACTTCCGTAGATTTTATTTCAGATTTTATTTCAAAGATTCCATGGAATATCACCAGTATTTTCAATAAAACATTAATTTTACCGGAATTTTCAGAAGGACATACATATGGAGCGAACAAAAAAACTGATCTTTTTTTTCATCATATCCGTAATATTGGGGGTTTTCAGTCCCCGGGCAGGCTTTCCTCAGTTTTCAAAAAAACTTCCCTCTCACAAACCCAAACTCATTGTAACCATTGTTCTGGATCCTTTCAGCTTTGATCAGCTAAACCGTTATCACGACCGTTTCGGGGAAGGAGGTTTCCGGAAGCTGACCGACCAGGGGTGTTATTTCCGTAATGCCCGGTATAACTTTTTCTTTACGGAATCCACCTCGGGCATTGCCACACTGGCCACCGGTGCCAATCCCAGTGTTCATGGGATCACCGGTGCAAGCTGGTACGAACCGTTGTACAACCGGGAAATACGATGCACGGAAGATGATCAGGCAAGCGCTGTTGGCGGAAGTTTTGAAAACGGACAACATTCTCCTGTAAAACTACTTACCTCCACCCTTGGCGACGAGATGCGACTGAACAGCCGTTTTGGTTCAAAAGTTTTCAGTGTTAGCATAGATGCGGAAAGCGCAGTTTTGCTGGGTGGCCATCTTGCCAATGGTATTTATTGGTTCGACGACGTCAATGGCATTTGGATGAGCAGTTCATTTTATATGGACTCTCTTCCGCAGTGGGTACATCAGTTCAATGAAAAAGATCTCACAAGGTTTTATCTGCAGAAATCATGGAACACGTTATTGCCTCTCACCAATTATACGGCCAGCTTATCCGACAGTACGGATACCCGGAAAGGAATTAATAATCATACACTCTTCCCTTATAATCTGAAAAAGCTCTCAGCTGTGGGCCGGAAAAAAGAAAACCTTTCCCTGATCCGTCTTACCCCTTATGCCAACACCTTCACTAAAGACTTTGTAACCAATCTGATCCTCAATGAACAACTGGGCAAAGACAATACCTGTGATTTTCTGGGAGTCGTATTTTCTGCCAATCATTATATTCTGGATGCTTTTGGTCCGATGTCAGTAGAGGCAGAAGACGCCATGCTTAGACTGGACCAAGACATTGCTGATTTTATCAGCTTCATTGATAAGGAAATCGGGAAAGAAAATGTTTTATTGATACTCACAGCCTCAAGAGGGATCACCCCCGATCCCACATATATGCAAACACTTCGCATGCCATCCGGCTATTTCAACCCCAATCAGGCCATGGCGCTACTGCGCAGTTACCTAAATGTCATATATGGAGAGGGAAATTGGGTAAAAGGCTATCATAACCACCAAATCTACCTAAATCATATATTAATTGAAAATGCAAACCTGAACCTGTACACCATGCAGGATAAGGTTGCCGATTTTATGATACAGTTTATTGGTGTAAACCGCACTATTACAGCACACGCCTTACGTGAATCAGGAAATACAGGCGACCTGTTCATTCGTTTACAGAACGGGTATTTTCCCAAACGCTCGGGAGACATATTCGTCATTCTGGATCCGGGATGGGAAGAAAAAACCGGAGATAAAGAATCCAATGGGACGGGGTTCTGGTATGACTCACATGTTCCTTTGATCTGGTATGGATGGAAGATGCCGCGAAAGATCATCTATTACCCGGTAGATATCAGCGCAGTTGCCCCAACGCTCTCTTTTTTTCTGAATATCCCTGCACCTAACGGTTCTCAGGGAATCCTGCTGGAATATCTACTGGATGGGAAAATATAAAATAACATTTCCGGTATGATTGTTGTAAAAATTTTTTTAAAATATATTTGTATCTATTTGAATATTTATATATTTGCAAACTAAATTTTTAAAATGTTTAAAAAATAAGATGATAAAAGGAATGAAAATTTCAGTAATCACGGTGATTCTTTTTATGTCGGCAATGGCAGTGGCATCCTCACAGACAGATAAAGATGTGATTGACAGTTACAACAAGGCAGTTCAACTGCTTAAATCAGATACGAAAGCATCTGTAGCTGCCTTTGAGAAATGTGTTTCCCTGGCCGACGAAATAGAGGAACTGGGAGACAAAGCGGCAGAATCCAGGAAACTAGCCCAGGACCAGATTCCGAAGCTTTATTATAAACTGGCCGTTGAAGCCTACAAAAAACGGGATTACCAAGGTGCCATTGACAACTTCAGGAAAACCAGTGAAACGGGCAAGAAATACGGGAATACGGCGCTGGCCCGGAAAAGTGAAAGTCTCATTCCCAAGATTTATTATGCTTGGGGAAAACAGGAATATGCAAAAAAGAATTTTGATAAGGCATTACAGATCTTCGATGAAGGCCTTGGCATCAATCCTAACCTGGCAAGTGCCTGGCTTGGGAAAGCATTGGTTTATGACAAAATGAAACAGGAAGACAAGATGAAAGACGCCGCTGACAAGGCTATTGAAATTGCCAGCAACATTAATGATCGCAAGACACTGAATGCAGCACAGAAATTTATGCGTAATTATACTTACAATCATGCGGTATTAGCGATTCAGGGAAACAAAACCGATGAAGCCCTGAAATATTTGCAGTCTTCTATTGCTTACGGGAACAATTCCCCTGATGTATATTACGAACTCGCAAAAATCTATACGACAAAGGAAAGATATAATGAAGCCCTGAGAAATATTAATAAAGCCATTACGCTGGATAAAGGAAATGAAATTGTGAAGGCCCGTTATTATTATACACTCGGGAAAATTTATAAAAAAACCGGAAAGAAAGAGGAAGCTTGCAGCGCTTTCAAGAAAGCCCTGCATCCTCCCTATGAAGAAAGTGCAAAATATGAGATCGAGAATGTGCTGAAGTGTGGAAAGTAATTTTTCTTCATAATAAGACAAAGCTGCTGTATGGCAGCTTTTTTTTTTAAAGGTTGTCAGCCAGGTCTCTCATATCTTTTATAAACCCGGGACGTTTTTCAATGGCATTCCCCACCACCAGGATATCCGCCCCTGCCTGATAAAGCTCTTCTGCCTGTGTTGCAGACCTGATTCCCCCTCCCACGATCAGCGGTACAGAACTCTCTTCTTTAACACGGGCTACGATATCTGCAGGTACCGGCATATCCGCTCCGCTTCCTTTTTCAAGATAAATCAAACGGTTTCCCATATACTCACCAGCCAAAGCTGTTGCAGTGATAATATCAGGCCTTTGCACAGGCAACGGATGTGTATTGCTGACAATTTCAACAGAAGTGTTCCGGGTTCCGGCAATCAGTATATATCCTGTAGGGATAGCTTCCAAACGGTAATACTTTATCAAAGGAGCTGCCACAACATGATTTCCGATAAGATATTCAGGGTTTCTACCGGAGATAAGGTTTAACAAAAGAATCCCGTCAGCTTTACCGGAAATCTGTAACAGGCTTCCCGGAAAAAGGAATATAGGCAACAAAGATACTTTTTTGATTTTTTCAATAACAGGTTCAACCGGTTTGGAGATAAGACTTCCCCCTATGAGCACCAGATCCGGAAGGTTGGTACCGGCTTTCTCAAAAAGGTGTTTAATACTGTCGTCAGGTACTTTATCCGGATCAATCAACAGAAAAAACATTTTTTTTCCTGATCGGACTTTATTTTCTATATCTGCAAGAACGGACATTCTTTGTTCTCTATTTACAACACCAAACCAACACATAGTCATCCATCCGGACATAATGCATGGTATAATTCTCTTTATTAATCATTTCATTGTCCACATAACCCTGTATGATTCCCTCGTCTTCCGGTTCAAAAGGACAAATAATCAGATTTTTCCTGAAATTCAGGCCATTTTTGTCACAGATCTTGTACAATGTCTCCTTGGCACACCAGTGAATATAGAGATGATATCTCATTTTTTTTTCATCAGGAGTAATTTTTTCATCCGGGTTAATAAAATAATGAGCAATCCTTGAGATACGATGTGTCATTTTCTCCATGTCAACGCCCACACGTTTTGTCCTGCTCAGTAAGATCGCCGTATAATTTCCAGAATGGGATATACTTATCCGGTATGAGTTATCACGTAAATACGGTTTATTGGTCCGGTTGTAGACGATTCTGGCCCGGGAATCTATCATGATCTGCAACAAAGCCCTAACACTGAGGAATTCCAGTTTTCTGGCATAATTTCGAAAAGTCTCCAGTCTTTCTCTCTCCTTATCATCAAGAGATACTTCTTTTGCCAGCTCTTCATAATCCTCCGTGATCTCCCACATTCCCAGCTTACAATCCTTATCCTTTTCCTTAATAAATACAAGACTCATACTGCAGAGATAAATATTCTGAAAAATAGGAAAAATGTTACTTCCAAAAAAATGTTTGGATCAAATGGATTATATCTTTTCTTACAAACCGGATCACGGGGGCAAGAGAATCCTGCTCAGGCACCAATTTAAAGTATAATGCTCCGCGCACAAAATGTTCAGTGCTGTCAGTCAGAAAAAACTGAACATTAGAAGCCACATTGCCTTTTATGTCATACAATATTCCGTAGACATGCTTTTCCCTGTCCGAAAAGGAATGTTCACGGATAGCATCGGCCTTGACAGTATGTTTATAGGCCAAAGAATATGTATCCTCCAACATCTGTCCAAGATTATTATTGATTTTTTTATAAGTAAAATGAATCTTCCCGTGAAACTCAGGAAAATCAATGTTCAGCCAGCAGGGCCCGGCATCCGGTTCTTCATCCTTTTTCACAACTGCATAAACCGGATATTCAAATGTAAACGGACAAGGCCCCTTGTAGACACAATATTTCTTTTCGGGCAAATCTATTCTGAAATAGCCATGTGGTCTGGGCGTATATTTTCTTTTACATGATCCAAAAAGTAATGTGACCCCCAGAACCAGAAATAATAAAGATAACCTCCCAATAGAATATTTATTCATCATACTGTATCTCAGGCTTATAAATCACCTCAATCTTTTCTATACGGCGATTGTCTGCCGCAATGATTCGGAAGGTAAAATTACGATATTTCAATACTTCTCCGCGTCCGGGAATTTTTCCACGGATGGCAAGGATCAGTCCGGCCAGCGTTTCAGCGTCTCCTTTGATCACATCAAAATAATTGTCCTTAATACTCAACACTTTATAGAAATCGTTCAATAAAATCTTTCCTTCAAACACATATTTATCTTTTCCTATCCGCTCAAACAAAGATTCCTCCCCTTCCTGTTCATCTTCAATTTCCCCAACGATTTCTTCGAGTATATCTTCCAGCGTAACGATCCCGCTGGTCCCGCCATATTCATCAATCACCACCGCCATATGTATTTTGTTGGCCTGAAACTCTTCCAGTAAACTGTCTATTTTTTTTGTTTCCGGCACAAAATAAGGAGGGCGAATCAATGACTGCCAGGCAAAACCATTGTTTTTCCCCAGATGGGGAAGAATATCCTTAATGTATAGAATCCCTTTGATATGATCAAGAGACTTGATATATACAGGCACCCGTGAGAACCCTTCTTCTATAATCTCTTTAAGCATAGTTCTGAACGGGATTTTTATATCCACGGCAAATACATCCAGACGTGGCGTCATGATCTCCCGGGCATCCAGATTTCCAAATTTTGTGATCCCTTTCAGTATCTTTTCATCTTCCAGTATGCTATCAGATGTAATATCCAAAGCCTCGGAAAGGTCATTAATGGAAATATTGTGTGATTTTTTAGCCAGTTTTCTGTTGATGATATTTGTGGATTTCACTAACGGTGTAACAAACGGGCTGAAAAGAATCCTGGTCACTTTTATGGGAAAAGCCATAAACTCGGCCCATTTTAGCCGAATCTGATTGGCATATATCTTAGGCATAATTTCCCCGAAAAGCAGTAAAAGGAAAGTAATAATCACCACCTGAAAAATAAATCCCAAAGTAGGGACCCTGGAAAAATCAATCAGTTGATTGGTAATATAGGATGAAAGGATCACGATGCCTATATTGACAAAATTATTTCCGACCAGAATTGTCCCCAACAATATTTCCGGCTGGTTGTATAGTTCAAGAATACGCCTACTTTTTTTCCCTTGTCTTCGTTTTAACTCATCCAGGTCGCCAGGTGTAAGAGAGAAGTAAGCTACCTCCGATCCGGAAAACAGGGCCGACGAGATCAGCAAAAAAAACAATACCATCAACCATGCCAGATCTTCCCATGTAAATGCATGATACGTAACCTGGAAGGCATTGATCAAAAACACTAGGTGAGGGTCTTCAGCTTCCAAAACCTGCATGTTTAGGATTGCACATCAAAAACTAGAACGGGAGATCATCCTCTTGGGAAGCATTGACATCCGGGGTTTCAGGAGTTGCTTCAGGAGTGGATTCATCCGCTGCCGGAGCAGCGGCTTCAGAATCCCCACGACGACCAAGCATCTGTAGATTATCGGCAACAATCTCAGTTATGTATCGTTTGTTTCCGTTTTTATCCTCGTAGGATCGTGATCTGATCTTACCTTCAATGTACAAGGCCTGCCCTTTTTTTACATAATCTTCCACCACTTTGGCCAACCCGCGCCATACGACAATGTTATGCCATTCGGTTTGTGTCACCTTTTCACCATCCCTGTTCCTGTAAGTCTCGCTCGTAGCCAAAGGAAAGTGTGCTACAGGCACATTTCCTTCCAAATATCTAACCTCGGGGTCCTTACCGACATTCCCTATCAAAATTACTTTGTTAACCATCTAAATAATATTTATTTTCCCTGTAAAAATAATAAAAAATCAAACACTATTATAATTCGGACAGTTTATTAAAATATCCTGTGGTAAACTGATATAAATTCACATTTTACATAAATCTTTCGGGATATTCTTCCATATAGGCCGTTATCAAGCGGGGAAAAGCATATGCTTTCAACTCATTTAAAGGCGCTCTTATATATTTCCGATATAAGTCCCCCGGCCACTTATTGTCTTTCACATGATAGAAACGAGCAATGACTCGCCTGTGAGTCAGTTGATGCAATATTGGTCCGGAAATGAAAATATTACCACTCATACTCATGGGTAATCTTTCTTTATGCAGGAACCCGGCAAATGTCCTTTCCGGATTTCTCTCGAGGTCTGTTACTATCTCCGGAAAATCGAACAATTTATGCCAGATATCTTTATCTTTCCGTTGTTTTACAAGGACATTCCCATTATTTATCCAGACAAGATAATGAAGATACCGGGTTATTATCCTGGGATGTTTGCTTCTGACAGGAATCTCTTCCACGATATCTTGTTTCTTAGCCATACACCATTGTTTCAGGGGACACACGCTGCAATCCGGTTGTCCCGGGATGCACTGCAAGGCTCCGAATTCCATCAAAGCCTGGTTGAAATCGCCGGGACGGTCGGGAGGTATTAACGTCCCTGCCAAACGGCTTACTCCTTTTTTCCCTTCTGATGTATTAAAAGGGGCTTTCAATGCAAAAAGCCGGGACAAGACTCTGAATACATTCCCATCCACCACAGGTACAGGTTGATGAAATGCAATCGAAACTATAGCTGCAGCCGTATAAGGCCCAATTCCTTTCAATTTCAACAATTCTTCATATTTACACGGAAACTTTCCATGAAATTCCCTGACAATTCTTTGAGCAGTTTCATGCATATTGCGTGCTCTTGTATAATAACCCAAGCCTTCCCAGATCTTCAACACCTGCTCAACAGAAGCTGCAGCCAACGATAAAATATCAGGAAAAGCTTTAAGAAACCTATAATAATATGCTGTTCCATGCATCACTCGTGTTTGCTGAAGGATGATTTCAGCAACCCATATGCAATACGGATCATGTACACGCCTCCAAGGCAAATCACGTTTATTGACAGAATACCACTCGAGTAATATTTCCGTAAAAGACCGTTTCATTCATACATTTTTTCAATTTGCTTATAAAAAATAAAGTTTTTTAATTTAGTTTATATCAAATAAAAAGAAAACTTTATATATTTGCACACCTAATAAACGAAAATTAATCTAATTTATTGATAACTAAAGATTTTTAAAATGACTAAAGCAGACATTGTAAACGAAATCTCAAAAAAAACCGGGATTGAAAAAGTAACCGTACAAAAAACGGTAGAAGCCTTCATGGAATCTGTAAAAGGCTCCTTAGCAAATAACAATAATGTGTACCTGAGAGGATTTGGTAGTTTTATTGTTAAGAAAAGAGCCCAAAAAACCGCTCGGAATATTTCCAAAAACACCACGATCATTATTCCGGAACATTTTATCCCCGCTTTCAAACCTGCCAAGACCTTTGTAAACAAAGTGAAAGGTAACATCAAGTAATTTTAAAAAATATTGAAATGCCAAGCGGGAAAAAGAAGAAAAGACACAAAATGGCAACTCACAAGCGTAAAAAACGTTTACGTAAGAATCGCCATAAAAAGAAAAAATAACCTTTTTTAATTATTTTTTCTTTCTATTATTGTCTAAAGACCGAAGTCTTTAGGGTTTTTTGATTTTTTGTTCTTCCAAGCCAGGAGGCAATCTCATTGATAAAGGTTTAGCGTGTGAGTTACGAGTTGGTCATTGATGCCACTACCTGTGAGATAAATATTGCCTTACTCCGGGACAAGGCACTCATTGAATTATCCAAGGAAAAAAGTGATATTCGTTTTTCGGTAGGAGACATTTACTTAGGGAAGATTAAAAAGATCATGCCCGGACTGAATGCTGCCTTTGTGGATATCGGCTTTAAGAAAGATGCATTTCTGCATTACCTTGATCTTGGCCCACAGTTTAACACCTTGCAGAAATATCTCTCACTGGCGATCAACCGTAAAGGACGCATGCCCTCCCTACACCGGTTCAAAAAAAGTCCGGATATAAAAAAAGAAGGAAAGATATCAAACGTATTGAAGCCTGGCGACTATGTTGTCGTGCAGATTGTCAAAGAACCCATCTCCACGAAAGGTCCCCGTCTGACGTCGGAAGTCTCCCTGGCCGGACGTAATCTTGTATTGTTACCTTTTCATGATAAAGTATCTGTTTCTCAGAAAATCGAATCAGCCGAAGAAAAAAATCGGCTGAAACAACTGATACAAAGTATCAAGGCAAAGAATTACGGCGTAATTGTCCGAACCGCTGCTGAAGGGAAAAAAGTAGCTGAGTTGGATGGAGAGTTACGGAGTCTGATAAGTAAATGGGAATCTGCTTTCCTGAAACTACGGAATGCATCCCCCCCAAAGTTGATGATCCAGGAACTGGATCGTGTCTCGGTCATTTTGAGGGATCTGTTGGGCGTATCCTTTGATACCATCTGGGTCAACGATGCCCAGTTGCATCGGGAGATGCAAGATTACATCAGGTCCATAGCCCCGGAAAAGGTAAAAATCGTCAAGCTTTACAAAGGAAAGCTTCCTATCTTTGAACATTTCGGTATCAATAAGCAGATTAAAAATCTGTTTGGCCGGACGGTCTCATTCAAAAATGGCGCTTACCTGATCATTGAACATACCGAGGCATTGCATGTCATCGATGTTAACAGCGGTAACCGTTCAAAAGCAGGAAACTCGCAGGAAACCAATGCCCTCGAAGTCAATCTGGCTGCTGCTGAGGCAATCGCCCGGCAATTGCGTCTGCGGGATATGGGTGGTATCATCGTAGTGGATTTCATTGACATGACATCCCCCGAACACCGCCAGATGGTCTATGAAAAGATGAAAGAGGCCATGGCTGATGACAGGACCAAACATAACATATTGCCCTTGAGTAAATTCGGACTTATGCAGATCACCCGCCAGCGGGTGCGGCCGGTATTGGATATCGAAACCGAAGAAGTGTGCCCCGTTTGCCTCGGCACAGGAAAAATCGGCCCAAGCATCCAACTGACCGACCAAATAGAAAACCATCTGAAAGAGATCCAGGAAAAACACCGCTTCAAAAAACTTACATTACGCGTACATCCATTCATTGAAGCCTACCTGACTAAGGGTCTTTCATCTATCCGGAAAAAATGGAGCCGGAACTATCACTGCAAACTGAAAATAGAACCACTATCTTCTCTCTCATTCCTGGATTACAAATTTATAGACCCATATGGTGATGAAGTGATAGATTAAGCTGGTTTTTCCCTATGCAAGTAAGTAATCTTCCTGTTTTTACATGTTTGCAAATTATAAGAGTTTTTCCTACTTTAGCTATTCATCTAGAAGCATTGTAAAATAGTAATATCCTGTTTTTTAATGAATACAAAGAAACTAATTTTATTTACAGGTTTATTGGTTTACCTCGGAATATCAGCCGGAGCACAAATACTCAGTCCGGTTCATTGGAGTTACAAAGTTGAAAACATCAATAAAGACGAGGCTGTGCTCATTTTTACAGCCGATATTGATAATAAATGGCATCTTTATTCCCAAAATATCCCTGACGGAGGCCCCGTCCCTACATCTTTTACATTCAAAGCTTCGGATAATTACGAACCGGAAGGAAAGGTGGAGGAAGTAAGCAAAGGAGAAAATATTTTTGATTCCAGTTTTAACATGAAGCTTACGGTATACAGCCGTAAAGCCGTTTTCAAACAAAAAATCAGAAAAAAAACAGACAAGCCTTTTTCGGTAACGGGGACGCTCGAATACATGTGCTGTGATAATTCACGTTGTATTCCTCCCAAAGAAATTGATTTCAGCTTCACCCTCAATGAGAAAGGAACTTCTGCAAAGAATTCCCGGGCTGTCACCGACACAAAAAAAGAGACAAAGGAATCCGTCCCTCAGATGCAGAGCAAGGTCAACCTGAATGTCACCGGGATTAATGAGGGGGCAGAAACAAAACAAAGTGTTTCTGCAACAGGAAAAAAGGCTGCCAAAACAGCTCCTGAAGGCAAGAAGAAATCGCTGTGGATTTTCTTTTTCCTTTCCATGCTGGCCGGTCTGGCCGGAACCATCACCCCCTGTGTCTTCCCCATGATTCCGATGACCATTGCTTTTTTCACGCGCAATACAGGCAGTCGTGCCAAATCTATCCTGCAAGCATTTATTTTCGGGATTTCCATCATGCTGATCTACACCTCCGTAGGGTTGATCGTGTCACTAACCAGCGCAGGAGCTGACTTCGCCAATACATTGAGTACACATTGGATTCCCAATCTGACCTTTTTCGTCCTGTTTCTAATCTTTGCTGCAGCATTTCTGGGCATGTTCGAATTGGTCCTACCCAACAGCCTGATCACCAAAACCGACAAGCAGGCTGATAAGGGAGGTATGCTGGCTTCTTTTTTCATGGGACTGACCACAGTGTTGGTTTCCTTCAGTTGTACCGGGCCTCTGGTTGGGGCTCTGCTGGTGGAGGCATCTACAGGTGAGATCATCAAACCAACTATTGGGATGTTCGGCTTCGGTTTGGCTTTTGCCACCCCTTTCACGCTGCTGGCCATCTTCCCCTCCTGGCTAAAAGGCTTGCCCAAATCGGGAGGATGGCTTAATTCCGTGGAGGTAGTGCTTGGTTTCATCATACTGGCATTCAGTATGAAATATCTCATGACCATCGACCAGACTTACAACCTGCACTGGATCAGCAGGGATGTTTACCTGGCTATTTGGATCGTAATATTCACTCTGATGGGTTTTTACCTTCTGGGCAAGATCAAATTCAAAAAAGACAGTGACCTTCCATATGTGAGCTTTCCCCGGTTGGTGTTTGTAATCATCACTTTTACCTTTGTAATATACCTGATTCCCGGCTTATTTGGCGCGCCTCTAAAGCCTATATCAGGTTTGCTGCCACCAATGAAAGCTCAGCAATTCAATCTGTTCACTTCAGAAAATATACAAAATCAGCCGGCTGTCCTCAGCAGTCAGGAGCTTCCTGCATCTTTGTGTGACAAACCCAAATATGATGATCTTTTTGAATTACCTTATGGTCTGCAGGGATATTTCGATTACAAACAGGGACTGTCCTGCGCCAGAAAGCTGAACAAACCCCTTTTACTGGATTTCGTGGGTCATGCTTGCAGCAACTGTAAAGAAATGGAATCGAGGGTCTGGTCTGATCCGGAAGTATTGAAAAGATTAAGAAAAGATTTTGTGCTGGTAGAACTATATGTGGATGACAGGACTAAGCTTCCCGAAAATGAATGGATAACTTCATCATATGACGGAAAAGTGAAAAAGACCATCGGGAAGGTCAATGCCGACTTAGAGATCTCGCGTTTCAGGGTGAATACCCAACCTTATTATATCATTCTCGACACCAACGAAAAGGTACTGGTTCCACCAATCGGGCACACCCTGAATATTCAGAAATTCATTGATTTTCTGGATACCGGAAAGAAAGCTTTTGAGAGAAAACAATAAGGAATATCCGGCCGCTGAGTATTACAACAAACCGGTAATTTTTTCTACCAACCGACTAAATGGCACTTTTTCCTGTTGTCCGGTAGACATAATTTTTACCGCTGCCTTTTCTTCAATTAACTCATCTTTTCCGATAAGAACAACAACCCGTACCTGTTTCCGGTTGGCATAACTCATCTGCTTTTTGATCTTTACCGAATCGGGATATAATTCGGCGGCAACACCTGCTTTTTTGAGATCTATCACCAAAGGAAGGACCCTGCCGGCTTCTTCTTCCCCAAAATTCAGAAAAAGTACCGGTGAAGCAGATTCAATGGCCTCAGGAAACTTGTTGGTATTCAACATCACGTCATAGATTCTGTCAGCTCCGAAAGAAATACCAACGCCTGAAATACCGGGCATGCCAAAAATACCGGTCAGGTCGTCATATCGTCCTCCTCCGCATATACTTCCGATTTTCCATTCCGTAGCAACCACCTCAAAAATAGTTCCCGTATAATAATCCAGTCCGCGGGCCAACGTAAGATCAAGAGTATATGTTACTTGAATATTCGATTGTTCAAGATAACCAAAAAGTTTCTCCAGCTCTTCTACTCCTTTCGTACCAACAACTGATGTTATGAGCATATTCCTGAGAAAAGAGATCTTTTCACGGTTATTCCCCTGAAAAGTAAGAACCGGTTTCAGTTTTTCAACAGCTTCGGAAGGAATATCCCTCTCCTTCAATTCTTCGATTACACTTTCCAAGCCGATTTTTTCCAGTTTGTCAACTGCAATGGTCAGATCTTTCATCTTTTCAGGGATACCTAATATCTCAGCGATCCCGGCCAAGATTTTCCGGTTGCTAATACGTATCTCAACACCTACCTCCAGCCCTCGGAAGACCTCATCCATAATCTGCACCAATTCCGCCTCATTCAGCAGGGATATACTTCCTATTACATCCACATCGCATTGATAGAACTCACGATAACGACCTTTTTGCGGACGGTCGGCACGCCATACCGGTTGGATCTGATAACGTTTGAAAGGAAAAACAATCTCATTGCGGTGCTGCACCACAAAACGGGCAAAGGGAACCGTCAAGTCATACCTCAATCCTTTTTCAGCGATATGCACCGACAGTGATCTTGCATCCATGCCTGAAAGCTCAGCCGGATCAATGCCTGAAAGGAAATCCCCCGAATTAAGGATTCTGAACAACAAGCGGTCACCTTCTTCCCCATATTTTCCCATCAGTGTGGATAAGTTCTCCATAGCGGGGGTTTCCAGAGGTTGATATCCTGATTTTTTAAATACCTCCTCAATCGTATGAAAGATATAGTTTCTCCGTGTCATTTCACGTGGAGAAAAATCCCTGGTTCCTTTGGGTATGGAAGGTTCTTGTTTGGCCATTTATAAAGTTATCCTGAAGCTGTAAATATAAGCCCAAAATTTTCAAAAAAACTATTCTCCCGTAAATATATACCGGCAATCAGTAACGTCCCAGTCTTTTGAAATCGGATCGCAGCATCCCATCTGGTTTTTTTGCAGATAATAAATGATAATTGAAATAATATAATGTTCCGTCTACGCCCAGGATGGTTTTATAGATGCGACCTTCTTTGCCCGTACCTTCCGGTCCGATCTTGAAAAGGAAGGCCATATCTTCCGGGGGATCCTGCAGGGTTTTATCCAGCGTTTCCCTTGTCACAACCCTGACAGGATGATCATACAATTCCTTAATTTTTTTTTCAGTATTGACCTCCGGCGCAAGATCATCGGCAACAACCCACAGTATTTTCCGTGGTAATTCCGCCAGATTCTTATTGTAATATCGTAAATTCTTCAAGGAAACATTGGGGTGTTCCAAAAGAGATTTCACATGTTTCTGCATAAACTTCAGGATCACCGGCAATGCATACTGATAAGAAATCTCTTCCGATTCGCAGTATCCCAGGGGAAAAGAACAAAACTCAGGCATCTTGGACAAACTATTGACCGGATCCCCGAGGATAATATTCAGATAATCATAATAAACACCTGCCCTGTCCTTCTCAAAAGCCGTGGAAGTAAGGATAAGAAACGAATAAGCAGGATCATTTTTCTTTTTCAGGAACTCATCATAGGAGATCATTTCGTAAGGTGTAATATACCACTCCTGTTTAACTGCCTTTTTGATCAATGGATTATACAATGAAAAAACATTTTTCTCAAGCACCACGAGTGTTTTGCTCTTTTTGAAATTCTCCACTTGTTCGAGAGTCGGAAAAGGAGCCTGACTGAAAACCAAAAAGCTTAACATAAATAATAATATGCTACCAACAAATTTTTTCATATCCGGTCAATATTTACATTTATGACAAACCTATATAAATTTTCCCATAGGGAATATATAAAAAACAAAAATACCGATATTTCAAACTTCTTTATTTTGATGCAGGAAGATATACTGGATTACGTTCGTTAAACTTACGAATATACAGAAATTTCAACTGTTTCTTCTTCCTTGGTCCCAGTTTGACATATTCATCATAAAGTTCAGGATCCCGCATAAGTGCTACTTCAACACTCTCTACATTATATTCCATGATTTTTCCCGTTTCAAAATCCAGGATAAACTGTCGCATTTCCGTACGCTCATAGGTAGAAGTCTCGTAATAAGAAGGATAATAAAAATAGTATGGATAATAATACTGATAATTCGGATCATAATAGCGAGTCTCATAAGTGGTAATAGTTCCTACAAAATGGCATATTCCTCCAACGATTGTTATTCTGTCAAAATGGCCTTTAATCTGAACATACAGAATTCCGTTGCGGGCATACCCCCATATATTGTCCTTTTTTACCTGACGGCGTATGCCGTTGTCATCGAAATAAGTGATTACTTCATGGGATAATACCTTGTTGTAAAAATCCTGATCGTTATATCCGACAATCGTAAGAATCCGCGACTTAAGAATAGGCTGATTGCTTTTCACCTGATCAAAATTCAGAAAAATCCCATCACGGAATCTGAATTTTTGGTTCAGCAAGGCTTTCCCGTTATCGTTTTGGGGGAAAGCATGAAATAGCACAAAAAACAATATACCGGCACAAACAACTTCTTTTTTAAATCCGTTCATAATCCTATCCTCCTTTATGCACATTTTCTGCTAAATAAAGAAAAATCATTTAAATTAAAACAAATTTCATACCTTAACGTTAAAAAATGTATTTTTAATCCGTAATAAAGATTTATTCAACCTATTCTAATAACGTGGCAGAAATAAATATTTTTTTGGATTTTTTTTCATTCGACAACAAAAACCGGTTTCCGGATGAAATCAGAGGAAAGGTCGCTTTGGTTAATTTCATTACCTTACTTACAGTAACCATCGCCTTACTTTTTGGCATACTGACAATTACATCGGATGAAAGATGTTTGTTCTTAACTTTTTCTTTTCTCACGCTATTCATTACATTAATGATAAATTTCCTGGTCTTCAAAAAGATCAGAAATGAAAAACTGTTTTTTTACGCTTTTCTTTTTTTAACAGGTCTGGCTTTTCTGATCCCCCTGGTCTTCTTAAACTACGGGATAGGTTCTGTTGTATGGTTTCTCATTTACCCTCCTTTAACCATGTATCTCCTGGGGATAAAAAAAGGCACATGGGTCAGCCTTGCATTTTTTATTCTGCTGATTATTTTGTTATTGGTACCCGGTTTAATCCCTGAAAATAACACCGATTATTCCCTTGCCCTACGTATAAATTTTCTTTTGGTTTTCCTTTTCCTGTATCTTATAAGTACGTTATATATTAACTATCTTAACCGGTCTGTTGAGATGTTAAGAAAATCCAATGAGTTCATTATCAAGGAAAACAAAAGAAGGGATGATTTTCTAACCACGTTGTCTCATCAGATTCGCACACCTTTAAATGATATTGTAGCTTTTAAGAATATCCTCAAGAGAATCCCCGTCCCCTCGGAAGACAGGCAATTACTTGAAATGATCTTGGCCTCAACCAACAATCTTATCCACGTTGTTGAATCCATTACCGAGTCAGGAAGTTTCAATATTGCTGATAATAAAGTCACTGAACAACCCTTTGTTTTGTCTGAGGTTCTGGATAACATGAAGATTTTTTTAGATAAGCAATACAAAAAAAGACTAAATATCAAGTTCAGACAGGAAAACATTAAACCCGTTAATGTCATCGGAGACCGAATTCTTGTCAAACAGGTGTTTCTGAATGTTTTTGAGTACATTGTCAGAAACACACCCACCTTTGAAATCAGTGATGTAAACGTAGATGTAATGGTTGGGACAACGAACAACAAACCGGCCCTGAATGTTCGCTTTTTCAGCAAGAAAATCACTTTCGACACGAACCGGTTCAATAAGCTGCTTAAATTATCGAATCAAGGGGTACGGGTGGTAACCAATCCGGAAGATTTTCAGTATATCAGTTTACTTCTTGCCCGGAATCTCTGTCAACTGGTAAACGGAAGTCTGACCTTGCATGATATCAATGGGAAAACATATATTTTTGTCAGTATTCCCTTCAGGAAAGTGGAAGAGAAGCTCCCGGAGTACCTGCCAAAAGAAAACGCAGAAATCCCGGCTTTGGTAAAAAAAGATCTGAAAGAAGCAATTATTTTACTGGCAGAAGACAACCCCATCAATCAAAAAATTGTCAAAATCAGTCTGGATAAGTTTGTAAAACGAATTGACGTGGCACAAAACGGGAAAGAAGCGTTGGACCTCTACGGTAAAACCAAATATGACTTTATCCTGATGGACATTCAGATGCCCGTTATGAATGGAATCGTGGTTACCCGAAAAATACGTGAAATCGAATCCAGCACCCACACCCACACACCGATTATTGCCATCACAGCCAATGCCATGTTGGGCGATCGGGAAACATGTTTATCTGCTGGCATGGATGATTATATCAGTAAACCGTTTCAGATAGAAACGCTGATTGGCAAGATGAAAGAT